>DASVMD010000057.1:0-22178 GCA_036384495.1 Saccharimonadales bacterium (SeqCode) | reverse complement strand
GTGTATCAGGAGCAGGTGATGCAGATTTCCAAGGAAGTCTGTGGCTTCTCCGGCGGCGATGCCGATACCTTGCGTAAGGCCATCGGTAAAAAGAACGCCGCCCTGATGGCCAAAATGAAAGACAAAATGATTGCCGGCGGCCAGGAGTATTCCGGCATTGACCGAGCACTGATGGAAAAGTTCTGGAAGCAGCTCGAAGATTTCGCGGCCTACTGCTTCAATAAATCGCACGCCGCTTGCTACGGCCTGATTGCCTACCAAACAGCCTACCTTAAGGCGCACTACCCGGCAGCCTTTATGGCGGCTCTCATGACCAGCGACTTCGACGACACCGATCGTCTGGCCATTGAAATTACTGAGTGTAAGCACATGGGTATTACGGTGTTGCCACCCGATGTAAACGAATCCTTTCAGGAGTTCGCGGTGGTGCCTGGTAAAAAAGAAATCCGCTTTGGCATGACGGCTATCAAGAATGTTGGCGCTGGCGCAGTGGAAGAGATTTTACGAGCCCGCGACGAAGCGCAATTTACCAGCCTCGAAGATTTCTTGACCAGAGTTAACAGTCGAATCGTGAACCGCAAAGCTATGGAAAGTCTGATTAAAGCTGGCGCTTTTGACCGCTACGGCGACCGCTCGCTACTACTGCACAACCTCGATCTGTTGCAGGCCTTTGCCTCGCGACTCCAAAAGCAAGCTAGCAGCGGTCAAACCGATATTTTTGGTTCTTTGAGCGAAGAAGTTATTGAGCGACCATCGCTAGAGCTACAACCAGCAGCCACCACCTTTGATACCCGCGAACAGCTGGTTTGGGAGCGAGAACTACTTGGGCTGTATCTGAGCCAACATCCGCTGGAGTTATTTGAGACCATTTTGGCCGAACAAACTGTACCGCTGAACACCTTAACTGCCGATCACGATGGCAAGAGCGTGAGCGTAGGCGGAGCCGTTACCGATGTCCGCGAAATCACCACCAAAAACGGCCAAAAAATGGCTTTTATTAAGCTGGAAGATCAATTTGGCGAAGTTGAGGTGATTTTATTCCCGAGCAGCTATCAGCGTACGGTAGGGCTCTGGGAGCGCGACCGCGTGGTGCTGATTAGGGGCAAAGTCAACACTAAAGATCGTGATGGTAACAGGGGTAGTGATGTCAAGATCATGGTGGATGATGCGCGAGAGATTACTTCGCAGCAGGCGGCCGCCTATCAGGCTACTGGCAGAACAGTTAAAACGCCCAAAACCAAGCCGGGCGTGAGAGTTATAAAAAGTGTTGGCGCCCGAGCGGCGGAGCCCGAAAAAACCTTGAATCCGCGAGTCTATATCCGCCTGCAAAACACCAGCGATGAGGAAACGCTTATTAACCTCAAGCAAACCATCGACTCCCACAGCGGCGAAACCGAAGTCGTGTTGGTGTTGGGTGATTCTGCTAGCAAACAGGCAATCAAGTTACCGGGTGGCATCGATCAAACCAGCGATGGCCTCACGCAACTCAAAGAGCTTGTGGGCACCGAGAACCTGGTAATTCGCTAGTTAATATGTTATAATAGGATAGTTATGACTTCATTATCAGAAGTGCGTATTGAAATTGCTAATCCTGAGAGCGACACTACAAAAGATGCGAATAGCATATTGCATGCATTTGCACATAGCATGTCTAGCCAAGTAAGACAGGAACCAGATCAGGGATTTCAAGAAAAATATTTAAACTCTACATCGGCAGGCAAGGCTGTCATTGTAGCCGTGGGCTACCAAGACGAGGTGGCTGTCAGCGCTGCATCTCTTTGTGAAGCCGCAAAGCAACCCGATCCATATGACGATGACATAGATCGACTGTATTACAAGCTGCCTTTTATAGGAATTAACCTTATAGCAAGAGATAAAGAATATAGGGGCAATGGTTATGGCAAGCAATTAGTGCATGCAGTTGTAAAGATGGCAAAAGATAGTCAGTATGATCGAGTACAAGCAATTTGGCCAGTAGATGATAGGGCACGTGCCTTTTGGGCAAGCTGCGGATTTGAACCCGTGCCCTACCTTACTTTTGGCGCAGATATGGCGCTGTCAACCGAAGCAGAAACCCCCCAAGAAGTTATTACAAAAATAGCACCTGAGGTTACTGACCGGCTACGTGCTAGCAGATTTATGCTTGCCCATGCGACCCTGGCAGTTTAGCGGATAATGCCGCCGGTCCGCGTCAGCAGGATACCGGCCGTAATCACAAACACAATCGCGATATCAATATACGGATGATGCGCTACAAACATTTCGCCGCGGTTAAGCGCGCGGTGCAGGCGGAAGCCGTGGCGGAGTACGAATAGGGCAACAGCTGCGCCAGTCAAAGCCGATAATAGCGCTAGGCTCCAGGCGGCTTGGCCGCCGGTCAGGACTTGAATGCGTGATACGGGCTGGGCGGCAACTTCGCGGGTGGTTGGAGAAACCTTTGTGCTATCAAGCGCTGTTGCCGTTGACACGGGCTGTGCGTACTCGGCAGCAACTACGGTTGTGGGGCCATGCCCTTGGAAATTAGGCGAACTGGCCACGCCGAATCCAACATTTTGGTAGCGGGCATCGAGGATGTTGTCGCGGTGCTCTCGGCTGTTCATCCAGCCGGAAACCACGCCGGAGGCGCTGCTAAAACCGTAGGCCAAGTTTTCGCCGGCAGTCTGATAGCTGTAGCCGCTGCCGGTAATGAACGACCACGGCGTTTTGCCGTCGGGGGCGGTGTGGGCCCAGTAGTTATTGGTGACCATGTCATTAGCTTTGGCTTGGGCGGCATCGGACAGCTGTTGATCGATGGCTAGTGCCGACTCCCCGTGCGTGAGGCGTTGCTGGTTGGTGTCATCAAGCAAGCTGGTGGCGCTAAAATCGCTCTGCGTACCCAGAACGGCGCTGTGTGACCAAACAGCATTCACGACCAAACCGAGCCCGACAATCATCAGCATGGGCACATAGGGCCAGTAGGTCTTGAGGTACGACTTGCTGTGCTTATGATGCGTGCCAGTCCGTTTGCGGTGAGTGGTTCCGGTGGGTCGTTTTTTGGTTGCGAGTGCCATATGTTTGTTTAAAAGTGAATTTATTTCATTGTAGCACAGATAAGCATAATCATGACAACTGTGACAGTTGGTACAGCACCATGGCCGCGGCCTGAACCACGTTGAATGATTCTTTTTGGCCGAACATGGGAATTTCTAGAGCGAGATCGCAGAGTGCCAGCACCTCTGATTCGAGGCCTTCCACCTCGCGGCCGACAATGACGGCGATCTTGTCGGGGGGCGTAAAAGTGGGCAAAGGCACGGAGCCGACTGTTTGCTCGAGCGCCGCTATCTGATAACCCTGTGCTCGTAAATCACTAATAACAGGGGTAATGCTGTCAAGGTGCTGCCACCTCTGAGATTTTTCGGCTCCGAGAGCGGTTTTAGCGATTTGCTTGTCGACTTTGGCGGCGATGTGCGGCAGGCGCGCGTCGTTAGGCGCTAGTGGATAGGGCGTATAGCCTGTCAAGTACGCCATCTTAATACCTAAGCCATCGGCGGTACGCAGTAGTGATCCGACGTTATGTGAGCTCCGCAAGTTGTGGGCAATCAAAACAATGGTTGACATGCGTTTACTATACCCCATTACCGTGCTTATGCTTTATAATAGAGGGAATGAGCCAAGATGCCCGACTAGATGAAGAGCGAGCGACGCAGCGCCGCGCGCGCGTACTCGGCATGGACTATGTCGACACTTCTCAGATCCCTCAAAAAACGCTGTATAAAGACGTTTTTACGATACCTGAGCTACATCAAAAGCGAATTATCCCCATCCGTGCAGATAAGAGCAATATTTTATTTGGCATCACCACAACGACTTCGCAGCAAACGCTGGCGGAGATTAAGCGCAATTTTATAGATCAGCGGGTGGCCTTTGCTATTATTTCAGATGCTGGTTTTCGTGAGTATATGCGGCTGTACGATCCCCCCAAGCAGGTGGTCTATCAGGACATTGCGCTTAATACGGCTGGCACTGAGGAGCTGGTGCAGAGTATCTCGACCATGCTGCAACAGGTTCGCGCCGACGATATGCTGGCTTATTTGGTGGCGCAGGCTCACCGGCTGGGCGCCTCGGACATTCATATTGAAACACAAGTTGACGATGTGCGGATCCGGCTGCGTATCGACGGTGTACTGCATCCGATTGCCCGTTTGCAGCAAGACAAATACCGTGTGCTGATTTCAGCGATTGCTAGCGCCGGAAATGTCTCTACCTCGGCCGATGAGGCTCAGCAGGGGCACATCTCCCAAAAGGTCAAAATGGCCGATGGCCACGAGGTGGACGTTAATGTGCGCCTCGAAACGGTGCCGACGATTAACGGCATGGACGTGGTGATGCGCTTGTTTAACATGGACGCTGCTATGTACACGCTGGATCGCCTCGGATTGTCAGACAAAGAGCGCCACGTGGTAGATGATATTATTGCCAAGCCGAGCGGTCTGGTAATGGTGGTTGGCCCAACCGGCTCCGGTAAAACCACTACATTGTATTCCATGCTCAATTCGCTCAATAACGAAGAGCGCAAAATTATTACCATTGAAGATCCGGTGGAGTACCAGTTCCCGGGCATTACGCAGATTTCGGTGCGCTCTACCGAAGCCGGCAATGACGGTAGTTTTGCCGAAAAGCTGCGAGCAGTCTTGCGATTGGACCCCGATATTGTGATGGTCGGCGAAATCCGAGACCTTGATACGGCCAAAACCGCGCTGCAGGCCGCGCTAACGGGCCATCTGGTGCTGGCTACGTTCCATGCCAGCTCAGCTGCTGCCGCGTTAACTCGCATTGCTGATATTACCGGTCAGAATCCGTTGTTCGTGTCGGCTATCCGGCTGGTGATGGCTCAGCGGCTGATTCGTCGATTGGACGACACGCTTAAGCAGGCCTACGCTCCGAGTGAGAGCGAATGGCAAAAAATCAACCAGGTTATTGCTAGTCTGCCGGAGGGCGTTGAGCGTCCAAACCTAGAAGGCTTGCAATTGTATAAGCCTGGTAAATCCGATGCCAATCCATACGGTTTCCAGGGGCAACTCGCTATTCGCGAGCAATTTACGATGAGCGATAAACTGCGCGAAATCCTCGAGAGCCCACAAAAAATTGCTTCCACCCAAACGCTGGAAGCTGCGGCTGTTGGTTCGGGTATGATGACGATGCTCCAGGATGGCATGCTCAAGGTGATTGCCGGCCAAACCACGCTTGATGAACTGTACCGCGTTGTTGGCTAGTGCCCAGCGCTGAGCAGCACCTTTTTTATAGCCTGATCGGATAACTCGACGGTGCGAGGGCTGTGCTTTTGCTCAAATTCTTCTAAATTATTGAGCCATAAGGAAGCGTTTCGCTGAAGATTATTCTTCTGAACCTCGGCGTATTCGTGCGGTTCAAAATAGTAGGGGTTATGATGCAGGGTGTTTTTATACGCGAAATCAGGGTGCGTGCGAACGGCACTTTTTATAGCCTGCACCGATGAACTGTCAATAGGGTAGAGGCAGAGTCCGGTAAAACTTTGGGCCTTAATGCCATTGACCTCGCTTTCATAGGTTGCGGCATCGTCGTGGGCGTGCGGCTGCTCGGTAAGCCAGTTCATTTCGCCTGCCGTGCGGAGGCCGTTATAACCTTGAGCGCGGGCGTCGTTAGTAAAGTTGATAACATTGTTAAGCATGTACTCCACCACGAATGAATCGCCGGTAAGGTAGGTTTTACGAGCGTTAAAAACTCGTAGATCTTTTTGGCGTATCTGCTTGGCGACATCCAAGCCGACACTTTTCAGGTCTGCAATGAGTTCTTTTTGTGAGGCGTGACTAACCACCACACAAAGCTCGTTACGCTCAAAACCGACCTGCAGGTAGTTACCCAAAAACTGGAGCCGTTGAGCCGACGAGTCGTAAAAGAGCGATATGTGATTCTGTCCTGTAGGGTTATGGAGTGCGTTGAGCGCAGATGCAATATTCATTACTCTCACCATACAGTGCTTGTTTGACGGCTGCTGCGAAAAAACACGTTGACAGCATATGTTTTAGCAAGGCTTGCAACAGATGGAAAATTGGTGTAAAATGTACTGAATATGCAAAGTGTGATCCAGAAAATTAATCAGCAATACAAGAAAAAGGCCGTCGTTGACGTGCGCAGTGGCGACACTGTTCGCGTGCACCAAAAGATTCGCGAAGGCAACAAAGAGCGTGTGCAGATCTTCCAGGGCCTCGTTATCCGTACCGATCTTAAAGGTAGCCACACCAGTCGTATCACCGTTCGCCGCATTTCCAGCGGTGTTGGCGTCGAAAAGAGCTTTATGCTCCACAGCCCCCTCGTCGTTAAAGTAGAAGTTACTAAGCGAAGTAAAGTTCGCCGTAATTACCTCAGCTATATGCGTGATCGAACTGGTAAATCAGCTCGTATGACCGGTGTTGACTTCGACCGTGAAGCCGTCAACTCCGTCCGCGACGAAGCCGCCGAAGCAGAAGAAGCGAAGTTGCACGAGCAAGTAGCCGCCGAAGCCGCTAAAAAAGCTGAAGCCAAAGCAGCCGAAGAGGCTGAACTCGAAGCCAAAGCCGCAGCCGTTCAAGCTGCTCACGAACAGAACTCCTAGGCTACTTAAGCGGCGAGGGCTTCAGAGAGCCTTCTATGCTGGCCCAAAACAATAACCTGCACATCAGGATACCGCGGGCCAACCGGCTGGCCGTCAATCATCAGTAGCTCTTCTGGGTCGTCAGCATTAATCACCAGATTTGCTCGACCGTTTGTGTCGCCAATGAGCCGTAGCTCCGGATCGTCGTACATGCCCCTACTCGCCGAAACAAAATCTGGTAGTTTTGCTGCAGCTTGTGGATACTGCGTTTGCATTGCAGCCAGCCTGTCTTTACGAACAGACATTATATTTGCATAAAAAAGAAGCGGATCGATAATTTGTTTGTATGGTTGCTCAATGCGGATAGCTGATTGATCCCGATTGATCGGATGCCTGCCAATAGATATCTCCTGAGGCAGCATAAAACTAGCCAGGTACTTGAGCATTCCATCGTGTTCGTATTGCATCTTGCTGGCTGTGTATTGCCGCTCTCGGCGACTGAGCTGTTCGGTTTTACGAGCAATTTTTAAAACAGTATTAGAATCGGTGTGTTTATAAACAATAGAATTAGCACCTACACCGCATTCGATCAAATCGGGTGACCGGTACCTGAGCCTAAACAGTGAGGCTACAGCTTCAGGGTGGTGCCGAACAACAGCATCCATTGCCAGTAAGCCGGCTCGCTTTGCTGCACTGTGAACAGCTGTTATTTCGGCGTGCCTCTGCTTCTGGGTGTCTGGATTATGTAGTGCATCAAGGCTGCGTTGAGCCGCCCTGTTAACGGAAATCATTTTTTCTACTATACATTAAATGTGTGAAAATTACAAGAACGCGTGCCCATAAAGTGGTGCTAAACTAAGGTGATGATTACGGTTGGGATAGACGAAGTTGGACGGGGTTGCTGGGCTGGGCCATTGGTGGCAGGCGCTGTTGTGCTTGCGGAGCCCATTGCCGGTCTCAAAGACTCTAAAAAACTCAGCAAAAAACAGCGCGAAGTACTCGCTTTTGCTATTCAAGAAAAGGCTTTGGCCATTGGGACTGGTTGGGTTGCCCCGAAGGTTATTGACGAGATTGGGCTTACTGAAGCTGTGCGATTAGCGATGCGACAGGCACTGGAGCAGATCAGTATTGAGTATGACGAAGTCGTCATTGACGGACACCTTAACTTTTTATTAGATGTGCCCAATACGAGAGCTTTGATTAAGGCAGATGATTTGGTGCCGTCAGTGAGTGCTGCAAGTATCATCGCCAAAGTGGCTCGCGACCAGTATATGACCGAAGTTACAGCGCAGTTTCCAGGCTATGGATTTGAGCAGCATGTGGGCTACGGAACGGCGCTTCATCTGGAGCGTTTGAAGCTATACGGCGCCTGCGAACTGCATCGCCGCAGCTTTAAACCGATCCGCGCTTTGCTACAATAGAAAGAGTGACTGATCTTAAAACTGCAAGGAGCTACGTTGACTAGTACGGCTACTGGCAGAAAGGCTGAAGCCGCCGCCCGCACCTATCTGGAAATGCGCGGCTATAAAATCATTGAGCAGAATTTTCGCCGGCCGCGCTGCGAGATTGACATCGTGGCTCAAAAAGACGACGTTATCCATTTTGTAGAAGTAAAATATCGCAAAGATTACGAGCAGGGCGGCGGGCTGGAGGCCATCACGGCCACTAAATTACGGCAAATGCGGTTCGCGGCCGAAATTTGGGTGGAAGAATACAAATGGCACGGCCAATACGTGCTTTCGGCCGTAGAAATTGCCGGCAGCGAGTTTGCGGTGATGAGTTTTATTGAGGACGTATTATAGCGCTTTGAGCCAGGCCTTGACGTCGGCTTCGTTGCGTTCGCGCCAAGCGATACGGCTCGTGATTTCTTGAGTGGCCAGCGTAATCTCGCGGCCAAGTGCGACTATGGATTTTTTGGGCTCGAAGAACTCGCGGAATTTTGCAAAGTCTTCTTGCGTGGAAAAAATATTGCCGCAGTAACGTACAAAGTAGCTGAAGGTTTTGTCGCTAGCCATGGCTTCCACGATCCAATCCCAGTTTTTGACCATCCAGTTCCAGGTGGCTTCGCGGCTGTAGCGGTTGCGCATCATCCAGACGAACCAGTGGAGCAGGTCTTGACGGCGGATTTCATCGCTCATCATGAGTTGCAGTAATTTTTCGATGTGATCGGGGTTTTTAGTGGAGGTGAGGCCGCCGGCGATTTCTTCTTTTTCGTCGGCATTTTGCCAGGAGTTGTGGATATCGAGTAGCTTTGTAAAGTCGGCGTCCGTGCCATAGCGAGCAGCGCAGAAATAAACCGTGCCGCGGGTGCTGGCGCTGAGGTCGCTTGGCTTCGTAAAGGTGGCAAAGCGCTTGAGGCCTTCTTGAATAGTGGCCTGGTTTTTGGAGCCGGCCGCCAGGGCAATGGCTGTGCCGCGCAGGCGCAGGGTTTGAGCGGAATCGTCGGGCTTGTCATCCCAGCCGAGGCTGGTAGCAAGATCAATTACTAGGCGCTCGATGAGCTGGTCGAGCTTGGTTTCGCTGGCTTCGTGGCCTTCTACTAGTCTGCGAGCTTCGGCCAGGCTGGCGGCAATTGCCCCCCAAACGGTTTCGCTGGCTTCGTGCTCGTAAGCGGTTAGTAGGTCGAGCAGCTCGGTGGTGGAGCTGACGCCGCCGCGTTGCAGCATGGTGTAATTGTCGAGCAGCAGATGCCGGTCGATGGTGCTAACTTCGCCATCTTTAACCGCCTGCACGATCTGTCCAAGATGTTCGGCCTGCTGATAGTGCGGCAAGTAGTAACTCTGGCCGTCATGATTAAAAATCAGGGTGTCGTCCGGTTGGGAGACTTCTACTGTGGCATGTGACGTGGTTAGGCTGGGTTGGCTCAGTTTACTCGTGGCCGAAAGCGGTACGTGCCACGGGCTAGTATCCTCGTTTTTGGCTGTCGGATCGGCCAAAAAGCGCTTTTGCGAGAGTGCGGCTTGTTTTGAGCCGGGCTGCCAATCAATGTCAATGAGCGGATAGCCGGGATGCGTGAGCCATTTTTGCATGAAAGCACCGATATCCTGGCCGCTGCTGGCGCTCAAAGTTACCCACAGGTCATCGGCGATGGTATTGCCGTAGGCGTGTTTTTTAAAGTAGGCTTCCAGTCCAGCGCGAAAAGCTTCTTCGCCGATGTAATTCATGAGCATGTAGAGCAGCGATCCGCCCTTGGCGTAGACGATTGACGGGTCAAAAATAGTGTTAATTTCATCGGGGTGGTTAACGCCGGTACGCACCGATTGCACGTCGGCAATGCTATCGCGGCGCTTAGCCGACACCGATTCGTGACTGACAAATTGCTCCCAAATCGACCACTCCGGATGGATGGCATCCACGGCGCAGTATTCCATGAGGTTGGCGAAACTTTCGTTGAGCCAGAGGTCGTCCCACCATTTCATAGTAACTAGATCGCCGAACCATTGATGGCTGATCTCGTGGGCCACCACTGTTGAGACCAGTTGTTTGCTCTCGATGCTGCCGTGTTTGGGGTCGACCAGCATACACTGTTCGCGGAAGGTCATCAGCCCCCAGTTTTCCATGGCGCCGACGGCAAAATCGGGCAGGGCAACCATGTCGAGTTTTGGCAGCGGATAGAGCACGCCGAAGTAGTCGCTAAAGAATTCTAGTATTTTGACGGCGTCGTCGAGGCCGTGCTGGGTTAGGGCCACATTATCGGGGGTGGCGTAGGCGCGGATAATGACATCGTCTTTGGTTTTGGCCTCGCGGAAGCCCATTTCGCCGTAGACAAAGGCCAGCAGGTAGACGCTCATGCTCGGTGTGGTTGCAAAGGTAGTAGTAACCAGGTCGCCATCCGGCACCTCTTTAATGGCGGGTGTGTTGGCTAGTACCGGTTCGCCGGCGGGCGTGGTGAGTGTTAGGTCAAAGGTGGCTTTGGCTTCGGGTTCGTCGATGCACGGAAAGGCCTCGCGGGCGTGGTGGCTTTCGAACTGGGTGGCGATCAGCTTTTTGTCTTGGCCGTCGTGCTTGAAATCACAGGGGTAAATGCCGTTCATTGGCTTGGTAATAACGCCCGAAAATTCCATGACAACGGTGTAGCTGCCAGGGTAAATCAGGCTGTCGCTGTGCAACCGGACTTCGTTAAGTGTATCTTGATTGTTAATGCGACTAACGACTATGTCCTGATCGCCTTTTTTGTCGTGTTTAACAACGGTGGCATTGGAAATTTTGAGTTCATTTTGGTGGAAGGTTAGGCGTTTCGCCGGTCGACCGACTTTTTTGCCGCGCACAGCCACCGTGCCGCTAAAGGTCATCTTGTCTCTGTTCGGCACAAGATGCAGCTCATAATGCTCCGGCTGAAACTGCTCAACTAATCGTGCGACGCTTTTTCCCATATCCATTTAGTGTAGCGTATCGACGCCATATTTGACAAAGATATAGCAAAAATGTTATGATAAAATTATGTCATCTGAAATCGTTTTTGATGTAGAGCCCAACGCAGAGTTTAACCAATCCGACAAAGGGGTTGTTCTTGCTGCACGCCAGGGAATGCGTCATATACTGGCCGGCAATTCTATATCCGAAGATCGCCGCGAGCGCGTTGAGCGCTTAGCAACAAAAATTGACCTTGCATGCGTTGAAGAGTGTTTTGTAAGTTTTGACCGCACCGAAGCAAGGGAACTGGTTATGGCAATTGATTACAATTCAGGCTACGAAATGGTCCAAGCTGAGCGAACGACTGGCGTACCAGCACTATTTAGTGGTGCAGCTAAGGTTGCCGAGCAGCGCCGTCACGAATTGACCGATTTTATCCAAGCTATATAAAACTAGAACGTCCGCTATGGTAAATCGCGAAACAGATCCTGTTGCTCGGAATGAGCACATATATAACATGGTCGGCATTGAGCCAGATCAACGGTTCCATATTCCAGCCCCAGAAACGGCTCAGCTTATACGTGGCGTGCAAGCAGGTGATGCAGCCGCGAGTGAGCGACTGCTGGCTACGCGTCTCATTTGGATATACGATAAATTTGCGGGTATTGAGGGAGTGCAAAGGCGATATGATCTGGAGCTTACAGATATTATGCAGATTGGTTGCATGGCAACGCTTCAGGCTGCTCAGGCAATCAGATTTGAAAAAACAGTTCCGCCTGAGATGCAATTAAAAATACAGATTCCACGGCATATGAGTGTACTCATAATGCGATCCAAGCTTATACCCACTATCACGCACTATAGCGTGCCAACATATAATGTTGGTGGAATTGGCGGTGGCATAAGCCGCGCGCTTCTCAATAAGAGCCTTCCTGATAACGCCGCACCCGTGCCAAATGCGTGCTTAGGCCGCGGTTTGTATGAAGATCGAACTAGCTTGCCAGATAGTGTAGAGAATAATAGTGGCGCTCTATTGGAGATTGCGGCCGTGCTAGACCCGTACATCGAACAATTACCGGCCAAGCAGCAACGAATAGTAAGAGATTATTTTGGCCTACAAGGTCACGCGAAAAAATTGCTAGAAATAGCCAAGGAAGAGGGGTGCACCAAACAAGCAGTGCATGTTATGCTGCATAAGGCACTTACATCGCTAAAGGAAAACGTATCGCCCCAAGACGAAATTACGCTTAGATCATATCTTGACGATGATCAGACCAATGAGAGTATTTGCTAATGTGCCACAAGTGCGGTAAAATAACGTAGTAAGTCCGGCCGAAGTGGTCGGCTTTTTTCGTATAGTGGCCTTATTATCAATAAGATTTTACAATTTAGACAAGTAACAAGAAGGGATAAATCATGGATGATTTAGACATGAAACAATTGGCAGTCGCCATTAGAACGATCGCCGAAGAAAAGAACCTGCCAGAAGATGCAGTAAAAGAGGTAGTTGAGCAGGCGCTGGCCGCTGCCTACCGTCGTGATTATGGTGACCGCGAGCAGGAAATTCGCGTCAGCATGAATCTTAATACCGGTGACGTGGACGCGTATATTACTAAGGAAATCGTCGAAAAAGTTGGTGATCCAGCTTTTGAGATTAGCCTTAAGGACGCCCAAGTTATGCGTAAAAACGCTGCCATAGGCGAAACCATTGAACTGCACGAAAAGGCTCAGACCTTTGGTCGTGTCGCGGCTCAAACTGCCAAGCAGGTGATTTTGCAGCGTCTCCGCGAAGCTGAGCGCGAAATCATTATGAATGAGTATCAGGACAAGATCGGGACCGTTATTAACGCTACCGTTGCCCGCGTAGAGGGTAATATTGTGCGTATTGATCTTGGCAAAGCCCAGGGTATCATGCCTCGCAGCGAGCAAATTCAAGGCGAGCGTTACTATCCGGGCCAGCGCCTCAAAGTTTTCTTAAAAGACGTGGAGCGCAGCTACCGTGGCCCACAACTAGTCGTTTCTCGTGGTAACAAAGAGTTTATTGAATGGCTGTTCCGCGGCGAAGTTCCAGAAATGGAAAGCGGCGCCGTTGAAATCAAGGGTATCTCCCGCGAAGCTGGCGTGCGCAGCAAGATCGCCGTTGCTAGCAACGTTCCTGGCGTTGACCCAGTTGGCACCTTTGTTGGTGGCCACGGCACCCGCGTGAACGCTGTTATGAGCGAAGTTGGCGAACAAGAAAAGATCGACATCATCGTTTGGAGCGACAACGCGACTGAATACATCACCAACGCGCTCAGCCCAACCAAAGTTTCCAAGGTCGTTATCGACGAAAAGGCCCAAAAAGCCAAGGTGATTGTGCCTGAAGACCAGCTCAGCATTGCTATCGGCAAGAGCGGCCAGAACGTGCGCTTGGCGAGTAAGTTGACCGGCTACGAGCTTGATATCGAAGCTGATCGCTCAGCCGAAGTCGCCCAAGACACTGCACCGTCAAGCGATGAGGATGAGCCAAAAGCCGGCACCGTCCAAACTACTGAGCTGCCAAAGCAGCCCAAGCTCAAGAAGAAGAGCGAACTGGAAAACTCTTTGATGGAAGCCATCGAAGAACACGGCGAATAGTTGATATAAATAGCAAATTACAGTAATATACCGAAATTATGGCAAAAGCCGACTTTACTTTCTATGAATTGCCCGGCTTTGGTGAGTTCGTAATTCCCGCACCTGCTAGCGACCCCTATAAAGGGGCATATCATCACGTAGCTTTTGGGGAAATGGCCATAGGTCAAGTTGTTGAGGCTGTTTCTATGCAGGTAGAAGCCGAGCCTACCGTTGAAGTTGTTGAGGCGTCAGAAGAGGATATGATATGTCATTTCTTCAAGTCAGTTGCGAAAAGGCAAGATAGAACTTTAATCGGCCAACGAATTTCTATACAGGCTCAGCTGCCTCAGGATGACGGAGGGTATTGGTCAAAGACAATGATAGAGATTGACAGCGCCTTGTATGGGTTAGGAAAACGGCGAAATCTCGGACCAGCTATAAATAACGGTCCACTTGTTTTGATAGAAAGTGTTGATGACCTTCCGCTACGTCTTAATGACGATGAGCAGCCCGTTAACCCCAGCACAAGACTTCGTCAGCTTGTATTAGTCGACGCCTTTCGGTGGCTTCCAGGCCCTGTTCGTAAAAGCAAAACAGGTCAGCAGTTACTACCCACCTTTAGTCCACGCCCTGCAAAGATCGCTATTGCCCAGACTATCGAAGTTATCGGCTTAAATGCGGAGCTTCAGGCGGCTGCATAAACTATTTAACAGATCAAATTAGCACTCTTGACTAAGGTCAAAAGTCCCAATTCTCACCATTGCTTGAACAATTTGGCAGCTGTCTAACTCGCCATCTTCTTCTCCAGTCCAGCTCACGGTAGCTAGGGCTAACGGTCGCTCTGGGCTTCAAAGAAAATAACGATCTAGCCATGCCAAATCGCCCAATCAACAGAGAGAATTAGCACTCTTGACCTTTGAGTGCTAATTGCTATAATGGAATTAGCGAAATATCTAAAACGCTCGCTAGAAGGGGACAAAATATGATGCCAGATTCCCAAGACTTCCATGAATTTCTGAATCACCTAACTAATAACGCTTTGCAAAGCCTCAAGCACGCCGATGCTATCGCGCGGAGCTTTGGTAGCGCCTATGTCGGCACTGAGCACCTCTTGCTCGGCATCCTTGCGCAAGACGGCAGTATGGGCGCCAAGGTGCTTGAGGGTACCGGTGTAACACTTGACCGCGCTCGTATCGCGCTCAATATGACACCCAAAACACTTGTTATCAATGTCGGCGCTAAAGGCCTCAGCGAAACTGCCAAGCTGACACTTAAAATGGCCTACGATGTCGCCCAGGATTACTCGCAGGAATATTGCGGCACCGAGCACATCCTGTATAGCATTTTGAGCCAAAAGAACGCCCGCGCCACCATCTTGCTGCGCGACATGAACATCGATGTTGACGCCGTCGTGAGCGAACTCGAGCAATTCTTTAACAAGCAGCAGTACGAAGAGGGCGAAGCCGGAACCGGCTCGCGCCGTGGTGGCAAAAAAGCCAAAAAGACCGCGCTTGATTTTTATGGTACCGATCTCACCCAGCAAGCCCGCGAAGGCAAGCTTGACCCAGTTGTGGGCCGCGAGAATCAGATCCGCCGGGTGATTACTATTTTGAATCGCCGCACTAAAAATAACCCTGTATTAATTGGTGAACCGGGCGTCGGTAAAACTGCTATCGTGGAGGGCCTGGCTCAACGAATTATTAGCGAAGACGTCCCCGATAGCTTGCTCGACAAACGAATTGTAATGCTTGATCTGGCTGGCATGATCGCCGGCACTAAGTACCGCGGTGAATTCGAAGAGCGTCTCAAAAAAGTCATGTCCGAACTCGAAAAAGATACTAAAACAGTGGTCTTTATTGACGAGCTTCACCTTATTGTTGGCGCCGGAGCCGCCGAAGGTGCCATGGACGCCGGCAACATCCTGAAGCCGGCCCTAGCTCGCGGTAAAATCCAAGTTATCGGCGCTACTACCACTGTCGAATACACCAAGCACATCGAAAAAGATGCTGCTCTGGAGCGCCGTTTCCAGCCTATCCAGGTACCCGAAACTACGCCAAGCGAAACCCTGGCAATCTTAAAGGGCCTGCGCAAGCACTACGAGAAATTCCACGGCGTTAAAATCAGCGACGAAGTGCTGGAAGATGCCGTAATGCTCGCCAAGCGCTATATTAACGACCGCTTCATGCCTGACAAAGCTATTGACCTGATCGACGAAACCGCTGCGCATTTGCGTGTTGATAAGGGCAAAACCAGTCCCGAAGTGCGCAAGCTGCAAAAAGAACTCAAGCTGGTCAATGCCCAAATCGAAGAAGCCGTAGACGCCGAGGATTACGAACGTGCCGCCAAGGCTAAAACCAAGGCCTCACAGATCAGTGAACAGCTTAAAAAGGAGCACGCCGACGGCAAGCAAGCCAAGCGCCTGACGCTGACCAGCGAAGATTTGGCCGACGTGGTTGCGCGCATGACCGGCGTACCAGTTAAAAAGGTGATCCGCAGCGAAGCGAAATATCTGTTGACGCTCGAGAAAACACTTGGTAAGTACGTGATCGGCCAGAACGAAGCCGTTGAAGCCGTATCTAAGGCAATTCGCCGCAACCGTAGCGGCATCGGCACCGAAAAGCGGCCAATTGGTTCATTCATTTTCTTGGGCCCAACCGGCGTTGGTAAGACCGAGCTGGCCCGCGTGTTGGCGCGAGAATTCTTTGGCAGCGAAGATGCACTGGTGAAGATCGATATGTCCGAATTCCACGAGCATCATAACGTGTCACGCTTAGTGGGTGCACCCGCCGGTTATGTAGGCTACGACGAAGGTGGTCAACTAACCGATAAAATCCGTCGCCAACCGTACAGCCTGGTACTGTTCGATGAGATCGAAAAAGCCCACCCAGATGTCTTTAACATGCTGCTCCAAATGCTTGAGGATGGCTACTTAACAGATGCCAAGGGCCGCAAGATCGACTTCACGAACACCATTGTCATCATGACCAGTAACGTTGGAGCCGACAAGCTGCAAAAAGAGGCAAACTTTGGTTTCCATGCCAGTAAATCAAGCGAGCTGAAAGACCTCGACGAGCTCCACGAAACCAATAAAACCCGTGTCCACGAGGAGCTCAAGAAGCTGCTGAGGCCCGAGCTACTGAACCGCATCGATAAAACCATTGTCTTCCGGGCCCTCACCCAAAAAGACATTTACCGCATCATTGACTTGCAAATCGACGAGCTCAAAAATCGCTTGCAACGTAAGGGTCTCAGTGTCCAGCTCAACAATGGTGCCAAGCAATATCTGCTCGACCACGGGTACGACCCTAAAAATGGTGTGCGACCACTGCGGCGTCTCATTCAGGACACTATCGAAGATCATTTGGCGCTCGACTTACTCGATGAAAAATACGAAAAAGGTGATATTATTCAGGTAGCAAGCAAAAACAGCGCGCTTACCTATGCCACGACTGCAGAATAAATACTCACAAGCCGGAAACGTTAACCCAGCATGGCTGCTGCTTGTAATAGTTTGGGTTGGATTGTTGGGGTTTGCGGCCGTCAATCGCCAGAATCTGCAAGATACCTGGCAGTTGCGTGGCTACCAGGCTCCGGCAGAGGTAGCGGCGCTGGCTGACCAGGACACGATGACGCCCTATGCGCGCAAGGTCTTTGACGTAAACCATCCATCGATTCTGGCAAAGAATATTTTTAGCAATAGCTGCCCCAATAACGGGGGTGAGCAAACAATTGTCCTGGGGTGCTACCACGGCGGTCAGAACGGCATCTTTTTGTTGCAGGTGAGTGACCCGCGCTTGAGTGGCGTACAACAGGTGACGGCGGCCCACGAAATGCTGCACGGAGCCTATGATCGTCTGAGCAGTAAGGAACGCAAGCGTGTCGATGCTCTCCTAAACGATTACTACCAACACGATCTGCACGACCAGCGCATCTTGAACACCATCGCTGCCTATAAAAAGTCCGAGCCGCATGATGTGACCAACGAAATGCACTCGGTGTTTGGCACCGAGGTTGCTGATTTGCCGCCCGGCCTGGAGTCATACTACAAGCAGTACTTTACCGATCGCTCACGCGTGACTGGCTACGCGGCCGCCTACCAAGCGGAATTTTCTTCTCGGCAAGCGGCCGTTACGCAGGATGACGCCCAACTCAAGGCGCTGAAAGCCCAAATTGATGATCTGGAGGCCAATCTGCGGTCTGAGCAGGCCGATATCACTGACCGCCAGACATCGTTAGCCAACCTGCGTTCCAACGGCGACACAACAAGCTACAACGCGGCTGTGCCTGGCTACAACCAACTGGTCAGCCAATATAATCGTCAGGTGGAAAGCCTCAAAGCCATGGTTGATCAGTACAACCAACTGGTAGCTGCTCGAAATGAGACAGCCGGCGAAATTGACAGCCTGGTTAAGGACCTCACCGCCTCAGCTAGCACAATTCAGTAAGGCTACAGATGCGGAACGAAGCTTCCATGCAGAACAAGCTGCGTAGCTTCGCTAAGAGCTAAGGCTCCTGCTGCTACTTTGATGCTGCGTGCAACGCTCTCCACGCGTGAGGCGCGCTCCAATACGCCTGGCTGATCCAGTTCTTCATAGCCGGGGCTTGGTTTAAGCCCATGTTTCCACTCTGCAGTAAATTCACCGTGATTCGAGCGCATAATGCCGCCCCCCCAAACGTTTGCGGCGTTCAACAAATTCTTTGTGTGCAGGGATATCACTTTGCCAGCGCGGTTCAAGAATGCCTGAGGTAGTAGCGGATAGTGAGTAGGCTTTGACAATGGTTTTGGACATCCAATACGTGCCTTGGTAGAGCAGGCGCTGGGCTTCCGGAGAAACTCTTGTTTCATTCTTCTTGACGGGAAGAACTCTGTCTATAGTCGTACGTAATAACATCTTAGATCTCCCTGCTCAACGTAATAACCACAATAATACTATAATTTAAGCAAAATTTCATTGTTTAACCCATAATAAATGGTAGACTTTGATAAGAAAGCGGAGGAGTAATGGCGCGAAAACCGGCCACCCAGTATATTTGTAGCAACTGCGGGCACATGACCACCAGTTGGGCCGGAAAGTGTCCGCAGTGCGGTGAATGGAACACCTTAGAGGAGCAGTTGACCAGCAGTGCTATCTCTAGCAGCGTGAGCAGTGGCCGACCTCTGTTGGTCGAATCCGTAGCCACCTCTGTTGCTACAGATCAGCCGCGGCTGCGTACCGGTATGGCCGAAGTCGATGACGTTTTTGGCGGTGGCATTGTGGCCGGCAGCGTGAATCTGATCGCCGGGCAGCCAGGTATTGGCAAAAGCACACTGTTATTGCAGCTAGCCTACGCTATTGCGGCCTCAGTACCGGTGTTATACGTAAGCGGCGAGGAATCGGCCCACCAGATTGGTATGCGTGCGCAGCGGCTTGGCACCATGCGCTCCGAGCTGCAACTGGCTACCAGCACCGTTGCCGACGACATTGCAGCTACCATCGCCGGCGGCCAATTTAAGCTGGTTATTATCGACTCTATCCAAACCATTTCGGCTTCGGCTATCTCCTCCGCCGCCGGCAGCGTGTCGCAAATTACCAACAGCACGCAGCTTTTAACGGCCGCCGCCAAGGCTTCCAATACGGCAATTATCCTTGTGGGGCACGTGACCAAAGAAGGCGCTATTGCCGGTCCTAAGGTGCTGGAGCACGTTGTAGATGTCGTGCTACAACTAGAGGGTGATCGCTACGGTGGCTTTAAGCTGCTGCGCGCGGTTAAAAACCGTTTTGGCTCCACCAATGAAGCGGGCATTTTTGAAATGGTTGAAGAGGGCCTGAAGCCGGTCGTGAACCCCTCGGCCGCTCTACTTGCGGAACGGCAGGTCAGCGATGGTTCGATCGTACTTGCTACACTTGAAGGCACTCGGCCGTTACTGGTCGAAGTGCAAGCGTTAGTCAATAAAACCAGCTACGGCTACCCAAAGCGCGCTGCTAGCGGCTTTGATCTAAACCGCCTAAACCTACTAGTGGCCATGCTCGAACGGCGTACCAAACTCAAGCTGGCCGAGCACGACATCTATATCAATATTGTCGGCGGCATGCAGATTCGCGAACCGGCCGCCGATCTGGCAATTTGCTTAGCGATAGGCTCGGCTACCAAAGGTTTGCAGCTCAAGAAAAACGCGGTGGTGTTTGGCGAAGTAGGACTCAGCGGCGAAGTACGTCATGTACCCAATGCCGACAAGCGCCTCGCCGAAGCTAAAAAGCTTGGCTTTGATGGCGCCATCGGCCCGAAGCAAAAATCTGGCAACAAGTTAGCGGGACTGAGCGGCGTGAGCGATGTCCGCAGTGCCCTCAACCAATTCCTCGAAAAAGATTAATGTACGGTGGTGGTAACGGGTGAGTCGCCGTTATCGTCCTTGAGAGTGACTGCCGTACCAACAGGCAACGCCGCCTTAGGGTAGCTACAGGAGGTGTTACTCGTGCTACATACGGTAGAATTGTTGTCATTGCGAGTGACGGTGAAATTGCCACTGCCGCCGCCCCAGGAGAAGGCTACAATACTGCCGCTTACAACTGCTGAAAAGTTCGTAAAGGCAGTTGCAGAGGTAGCGGTGTAGTTAAGCGTGGTGCTGTCACTTCCGGAGTAGAGAACGCTGTCGGTAACGGTAGCTGTGAGCGTGCCACTGCCCGAGGACGGCGGCGAGTAATTGAATGACACCGTGCTTGGTGAATTGCTGACGCCCTCGCTGTGGATGGTCTGGCCGTTGAGCGTAAAGGTCACGGTGCCTGGGAATTGGGCGTACTGAGGATCTGACAGCGGGTGAGTGCCCTGGGTGACGGTAGCGGTAATGGTACAGCCGCTCGATGTACAGCTAGGCGGGGCGGTCAAGGTGACCGAAGGAGGGGTGTCACTACAATTGTGAACGTCGTCGGTGGCGCTAGCGCCGCTTGAAGTTGACGATTTTGAGCTACCAATATTGGTTTTACCACCGTTAAAGATATCGATGTTAAATGAGGCGACATTGGCGTTGCTGACCGTGTCTTTGGCGGCCGCTGGCGTACAGCTAGTGGCTACTTTGTTAGAGACTTTATCGAGCGTGGCCGAGGTATCCTTATTGCCGCCACCGACATACCATGAAGGGTAGAGGTCGTTAGCAGGGCCAGGTTCGACGTCGCCATAGTGCACGTGGGCGCGTTGAACGAAACCAGGGGCAGTTTTAATATCCGGGGGTTGTACCCAGTTGTCGGCTTTTACGTTAGTGTGGGCGTATTCCATCATGCCACGCGTTAGGGGCTCGGTTAGTAGCTCCATGGTAGTGCCAGTTTTAGCAGTAATGTCGACGTTACGGGTGTGGTTGCCAACCCAGCTGACGGTAGCATACTTGTTTGACCAGCTGGCCATCAATCCATCGAAGCCGTAGTTGGTGGTACCGGTTTTGACTGCGAAGTTCCAGCCGTTAAAGCGGTGGAATTTGTAGGCTGGCGGTAGGTAGCTAGCGTTTGGATCGCTCGCCATGTCATTTATGATGTATGCTGCATCGGCTTTGACGGCTTGCGTGGGCTTGGGCTGCGTCCACTTGTACACGTTCTTATTGTTGGCATCCGCTACGCCTAAAATGTAGGTTCGCGGTATAGCTTGGCCAAGTCTGGCAAGGGTGGCAAAACCGTTCACGTGGTCGTCGAGGTGTAAGTAGGCGCCGTCACCGATTGCCGCCGAAGGGCCGCACTGGGTTACGTCAGTTTTTTTAGCGTTATTGATATCGGTACCTTGCTCGTAACAGTTGTAAGCGCTTTGGTGGCTCTTCTGTAGATACGGGTTGGCCATCATCGCGGAAGCGGTGCTAATTACTTTGTTAATAGACGTGGTTTTGCCGTTACTGGTATCGTTAGGGACGGCCGAGAGCATGGCTTTTACGGCTGGCACGTTACGCGAACCGCCAAGTGCGTAGCGAAGCGTAATCGGCCCTGGATAGATGAAATCATAGTCGAATAGACAGTTACCGCCGGTACCCTGGGCGTTTGGCTTGGCTTTGTTAGTACATTCGTAGCCTTTGGCGGGGAGTGCTCCCTGAGTGTCATACATGACTGAGCTAGCGCCGACATTATTATTGTTATTGAGTAGCGTCACGTAATCGTAGGGCTTAAAAGTGGAGCCGGGAGATATTAGCTGCGAGGCGCCGAAGTTGAGCGCTCCATATTCGGGGTTGTTAAAGTCTACGCCGCCTACCATTTCGACAATCTGCCCGGTATGAATATCTTCCGTGACATTGGCTTCGTCGTCGGCTAAGCCGGCTGTGCGCCTACTGACGTTGGTGAGATTAGAAGCCACCAGCTGCTCAGCGTGATCTTGCAAGTTCATGTCCAGCGTGGTGGTGACTTTCCAGCCTCCTCGTTGGACGGTGGCGGCGCCAAATTTATTTTCTAGCTCTTGCTTGGCGGCCAGCACGAAGTACGGCGCCTTAATACCCTGATACTTTGGTTGCTGGGTGTGTACCTGAGCCAAAACATCTACTTTCTTGGCGGCATCAGCCTGTTGCTGGGTAATGTAGTGCTGCTTGGCCATCTGATCGAGAATATAATGCTGACGATTGAGCAGCGCCGATGGACTAAACGTATCCTCGGTAACCGCAGCGTTATACTTGCCACCCGCATAAGGTGAATAGTAA
>DASVMD010000056.1:0-34963 GCA_036384495.1 Saccharimonadales bacterium (SeqCode) | reverse complement strand
ACTATCACAAACGTGGCCAGGAAGCCATCAAGGGCAACGTCAACGACCAAAATAGCATGCGCAACGTTGCTAAGCGGCGGTTTAACGCTGGTATCACAGCCAATCAAGCTAAGGTGTTAAATGCGGCCAAAGATCCAAATGCCTCAGGCTTTCAAAGAGGTCGTGCCCGCTTCCTCAATACACTTGACGGGCGCGTTAACGAGCGGCAATCGCGCTTTACGCGTGAAGCTGGAGAGATTGCTAATATGATCTCCAGTACCGGTAATGATGACGACCTGTACGCAGCAAACTGGTATTCGGTGAAAGCTGGCGAGGCAATACCAGACTTCGTGCAAGACAAAAACCTTGCTGGCACAACCGCCACAAAAGAACACTTCTTTAACAGTAAGGGTAAGGAAATTAATGAGTCGTACGCCAAAATGGCCGAGGGCAAACTGGCTGCCAATGCTAATGAAGCGGGTCGAAGTCTAGAGTATCCGGTGCGCAAGATTCAAACCGACGAAGACATGGCCAACTTCCGACAAGCCTTTGCTGCAACAGCTGTTCGGCGGGGTATGGATGATGGAGAGATCATAGGTACGCAAGCAGCCTCTACATTCGAGCACAAAGATAAGTTCCCAGAGCTGTGGTACAGCACGCCGCATGCCGTCAAGGATGCGAGTGGTCGAACGACTGGCGTACGGTGGGACGATGTTGGTGATGATACACCTGAAGGTCGCGCAAATATGGCTAAGATGACGGGCGACATGTACAACACCCGACAAGGCTTCCAACTTGGATCAGTTCGGGCGGCAACGATGCGTTCCATGGAAGGGCGCCGGGCTAGAATTCAAACCGAAATGGATGCTAATATGCCTATTAGCCAAGAAGATGCTAAATTCTTCGTGCATACCGAGGGCGTTATTGACCAGATGATTCAGAAAGGTGTTATTACACGCGACGGCGAAGCAGGTCCCGAAATGTCCGCCAGTGGTGCTACACCAGCCACTCAAGACGCCTTACGCGCCATGGCAAAAAATACACGATACAGGACAAGAGGTGCACGTGTTGGCAACAATGCAGATGGCACGCCTATTTTGAGTCCAAACGAGCATGTTATCTATAAAGAGGACCATGTCAATGATGCCCTTAACCATGGCGGTACTACATCTCGTGACGATGCCATTGATGCGGCGGCCGTGCCTATAGCTGGTACAGCTCCCGGAGCAACCGCACGCAGCGTTCAGGTGACAGGTGACATAGATCGCAGTACAATCCCGCGCAGCGCTTAAATCGGTAGGAATGGTAGACTTAAAGGTAGATGGCAACATATAAACTAATCCAAGATATCGAGGCCGAGGACCATATCCTGGGGCCGTTGACGCTCAGGCAGTTCATTTTTGCGCTGATCGCGGTGTTTTGTTATTACATCTGTTTTATTGCGCTGACCAAGCATGTGGCGTTTCTGCTGCTGTTTTTCTTGCCGCCGGGGTTGTTTTTTACGTTTTTTGCCTTTCCGTTTGGGCGTGATCAGCCCACCGAAATCTGGGCGCTGGCTAAAATCCGCTACTATATAAAACCGCGGCAGCGCGTTTGGAACCAAAGCGGCATTAAAGAGCTGGTGACCATTACCGTTCCCAAAAAAGTGGAGCGGGTGCTCACCGACGGCCTCAGTCACAGCGAAGTCGAGAGTCGACTCAAAGCCCTGGCCAACACCATCGACAGCCGCGGCTGGGCCATCAAAAACGTCAATGTTAACGCTTTTTCACAGCCCGATCCGACAGCAGTCATGGAGTCCGACCGATTAATCGATATGAGCAGTATTCCTCAGGAGGTGCCAAATATCGATATCAAAGCCAGTGACGACATGCTAGATGAACACAGCAACCCCGTTGCGCAGCAGTTTGACCACATGATGGCGGCCTCGGAGCAGGCCCACCGCCAGCAATTGGTAAACCAGATGAACAGCCCAGCAACCCAAGCCCCGCCAGCAGCTACAAACGCCGGTCCACCGCCAAACTATTGGTTTATGAATCAGCCGGCGCCGAGCGGGGCAGTGCCGGCCGACCAATCGGTATTTGCCAATGCCACGGTGATTCAGCCCGGCAGCACCGACACTCAAGTGATCACGCCTGGGGTCGATGCGCCGACAGAGGCGGCTATGGCGGCCGAACTCAAGTCGCACCACGCGCCAAGCCAGACATCTTACACCCACATGCGCACCCTGCAGCCAGCGACCGCCCAACCGCCAGCCGGACCAGGCCCAACCGCATCACAAACCGCTCAACCAACGGTGACACCACCCTCCGATCCTGCTATACTATCTTTGGCAAATAACAACGATCTCAACGTGGCAACGCTGGCTCGCCAGGCGCATAAAGCAAAGGGCGACGATGGCTCGCTTGAAAATGAAGTTGTTATTCCACTTCACTGAGCAATCCGCAGATAAGTGCGCGATGACTCGCAAACAAAAGGTGGGCAGACGAGTATGAATCCCTCGGAACAAAATCAACCAACTCCGTATCCAGCCGGGCAAACCTTTGCCGCTGGCGATTACTCGGCACAACAATTGGTGCCGCCGGCTGCCGCCATGCCCGCGCCAACTCCCGGACAGGCCGCCGTGCCGCGAGCACCAGGGCAGGCCATTGGCGGGCAAGCACCGCCACCTCCGGGCTCGCCGCAGGCCGTTCCGGTCAAACCTAAAGCCGCGCCAAATAGCACTCAGAACTCCTTACAAATCGCCGAAATCCGCGACGGCATCGTGATTATGAACGACGGCTCGTACCGATCGGTGGTGATGGTCAAAAGCATCAACTTTGATTTGATGAGCCCGCAAGAGCAAGAAGCCGTCGAGTACAGCTACCAAGGCTTTCTGAACTCCTTGTATTTCCCAATTCAGATCTTTGTGCGGTCTCAAAAAGTTGACCTCCAGCCGTACATCGAAAAGCTCGATAAAATCCGTACCGAGCACGACAACATGTTGCTGGCGCTGCTCATGGAAGATTACATTGGCTACATCGATGCCTTGAGCCAGCAAACCAACATCATGGACAAGAAGTTTTACGTGGTGGTTCCGTTTTTCCCAGCGCTGGATCCACAAAAAGCCATAAACCAGAGCAAAAACTTTATTTCCGGCCTAACTACGCTCTTTAATAGCAAGGAGCAGCACGTAGTGATTAATGAGCAAGATCTGGAAAACGCCAAAACTGAGCTGCGCAACCGCGTACAGTCTGTGCTGTCCGGTTTGCTACAGTGCGGCATCCAAGGCTTACCGCTCGACACCCAAGAATTAATTGAGCTGTATTACGATACCTACAACCCCGATACGGCCACCCGCCAGCAGCTCAAGAACTTCGATAACTTGTCGGCCGATATTATTACCAAAGGGCAAGGTGTAGCCGCGCAGGCGCACCTCCAGAGGGAGCTGCAGTAGCATGGCATTTGGTAGCAAGAAAAAACCAGCTGTCGATCCTGTGGTAGTTGCCCAGCAACAGCGCGCCCGCGAAGAGCAAGAAGTCCAGGCCGCCTTCCAAAAGGGCATTACCGCGCTGCGTGATTTTATTGCGCCCAGCTCGCTAGAATTTAAGAGCACCCACTTCCAGCTCGGCACCCGTTACGCTCGCACCTATTATGTCTACGGCTATCCGCGCCAGGTGTACACCGGCTGGCTGAGTGCTATGGTAAACCTCGACGAAGTCATCGATATGAGCATGTATATTTACCCCGTGGAAAGCCAGGTGGTACTCGAAAACCTGCGCAAGAAGGTGACGCAGCTAGAGGCCGGCATCCAGATCGACGGCGAAAAAGGCCGCGTGCGCGATCCAGGCAAACAAGCCGCCATTTTGGACGCCGAAGAAATGCGCGACAAATTGCAGGTCGGCGAAGAGCGCTTCTTTAGGTTTGGCCTGTACTTTACGATTTACGCCGGCAGTATGGACGAGCTCGAATTTGTATCGCATAAGGTTGAATCCATGCTTGGGCAGCAATTGGTCTACAGCAAAGCCGCAACCTCGCAGCAAGAGCAGGGACTCAACAGCACCGTGCCGCAAATGGTCGATCAATTACAGATTCGCCGCAACATGAGCACCGGTGCGCTTTCGACGAGTTTTCCGTTTACCAGCGCCGACCTCACGCAAGATAACGGTATTCTGTACGGCATTAATATGCACAACTCCGGCCTGGTCATTTTTGACCGCTTCTCTCTAGAAAACGGCAACTCGGTGGTCTTTGCCAAGTCCGGTGCCGGCAAGTCGTTTACCGTTAAGCTGGAGGCTCTGCGCAGCATGATGTTCGGCACCGAAATCTTTATTATTGACCCCGAAAACGAATATCAGCGGATGTGCGAGGCCGTGGGCGGCGCCTATGTCCGGCTCAGCTTGAACTCGGCCACCCGGATTAATCCGTTTGATCTACCGAAAGTCGTGGACGCCGAGGAGGCCGATAACGCCTTACGTAGCAACTTGATTACCTTGCATGGACTTTTGCGCCTGATGATGGGCGGCGCCCAGGTGCAAATGCAGGGCGGTAACAACGCCATGATGCCGGCACTGGCGCCATCTGAAGAAGCCGACCTCGACGCCGCGCTAATTGAAACCTACGCCAAAGCCGGCATCACCAACGACCCGCTCACGCACACCGGCATCCCACCGACCATCATGGATCTCTACGACACCCTGCTGCACATGGGCGGCACCGGTCCGCAACTGGCGCAGCGCCTGCGCAAGTACACCAGCGGCACCTTCGCCGGCATTTTTAGCCAACAGAGCAACACCGATATCAACAACCCGCTGGTGGTCTTTAACCTGCGCGATCTCGAGGACGAGCTCCGCCCGGTCGCCATGTACATCGTGCTCAATTACATCTGGAACAAGACTAAATCCGACCAGAAAAAGCGTCTGCTGATCGTGGACGAGGCCTGGCAGCTCATGAAGTACGAAGACAGCGCTAACTTCTTGTTCTCACTGGCTAAGCGCGCCCGCAAATACAACTTGGGCATCACTACCATCACCCAGGACGTCGAGGACTTTATGGGCTCGCGCATGGGGCGGGCGATCGTGGCCAACGCCTCCATGCAGTTCCTGCTCAAGCAATCAACCTCGGCGGTGGACGTGCTCAGCGATGTCTTTAAGCTCACCAGCGAAGAAAAGAAGCGCCTCAGCCAGTTCCCCGTGGGGCAGGGCCTGTTCTTTGCCGGCCAAAACCACGTGCATATCCAGATCGTGGCCAGCCCCACCGAAACCAGCCTGATTACTACCAATCCTGAGCAAATCCAGCAAATGCAAGCCGCCGAGCAAGCCGGCGATTTCAGCCAGCCGCAAGGCACTATCGACCTGCAAAATCGACTGTATCCTGGCAGCGCCTAGGGGTCGCGGGGGCCTTGACAAGCTACCCCTGTTAGAACGGCATGGCTATAGAGGCGATTTAGGGGTATAATACGAGCATAAGTAGTTTTAGACTTAGGCAACACAAAGATGGCAAACTCCGTATACGATGATAAACTGCCCGGCGAACATGGTGCCGTTGGCGATGAGAGCAATGCCGCGCTCAGCGATAGCACCACGCCGTATGGCGCGCAAGCGGGTCCGGGCAGCGATCCGCTGGCTGGCGTCAAGAAGGGCGAAGCTGCCGCCGATGGTGGCGGCGTCTCCGACAGCGAAGCGGAACCACGCGGTGGATTAGCCTCCAAAGAGTTCGGATTGGGCGGCGCGGCGGCTGGTATGGCCACTCAAGCGGCGGCCACCAAAGCGGCCTCGGCAATTAACCCGGCGCTCGGTATGGCCATGAAAGTCAAAAATGCAGCCCGCGGGCCAGGCCAACATAAAAAATCGATAGCCGGAAGTTTCATTGCACTCGTGTTGGTTATTGGCGCTATCTTCATGAGCGTCGCCGGACCAGCAGGGCAGGCCGTGCAGGCTTCGCAGATATTGCAGCGCGATAATGCTTCCATGCAGCAAACTTCTTCGAGTCGCTTGCAAAGTATGTTTACTGGTCAGATTGGAGCTCGAGACGTAGGCGAAACGCGCGTTGGCCAACTCGGCCGCCAATATTTGCGACCGGCACTCGAAAATCTTTCTAATGCCGGCATCGATTTTAAGACAAACTCCGTAGGCGTACTCAAAGGCGCCACGGTTGATCCAGACAAACTAAAGTCGACGTTCCCCGAGCTGGACGGCATGTCGCGCGCCGAGCAAAAAAGTTTTATCGCCGACAAACTGGGCCTAACAACAGACAACTTGCATTTTGACACGGCCAGCAGTAAATTTACCATAAACACCACCGACCAGGCTTTTCCACTCAAAACCAGCGAACTGACAAAAAACAGCTTATCGATTTTGGGCGACGGCAAAATTCTAACGGGCATCAATACCAGGGTTTTGGCCAATTATTTTGGCGACGTTAGCTTGTTCCATCCAGTCAAAAAAGCCGCCACCAGTGCAGCCGATAGGGCAGTAACCGCGGCCGAGGCCAAGAAAGCTAACGAAGACCGCGTTCGAGCCTCCATTAGTGATCCGGTGGCCGAGAATACCGCAAGTCTTCGAGCCAGTCTTAAGGAAAAAATCGACCCGAGCGTACAAAACATAGCCGATAAAGTATTAATACCGACTGCCGTGGTATGCTCGGTGCGAGGCGCAGCCGACGACGCTATAAAGTTTAACCACGATGCCATACTAGTACCGGCCGCCTTAGAGGCCGTTGACATGATGTCCTTCGGCGAACAGATCAAGTCCGGGCAAGACATAAGCACCAATCAAGTTGGCGGCTTTGTGTCAAGTTTTACCGATAGTAGTGGCAAAAGCATTTTTCAGGGCAAAGCATTTCAGGTGTTGGCCGGTAACTCAAATCCGAGCGGGCCTGACCTTACGCCTAGCTTGCAGCAAGCCTTTTCCAGCAAGACTACAGCCAATAACCTCAAAAAGGGCGCTGACTTACCGCTCGCAGGATTAGCATGTAGCGCACCCGGGCAGATAGTTCAGCTTGCAGCTGGTGCGTTGTTTTTTATCATTAACCTACCTGTAGACGGTGGAGCTGCCAGCTATGCCACGTACACCGCAACACAGGCGGCCAGCACTGCGGCCTTTGGTGGCGCCCTGTATTTCTTTCAGCACGAGTTGACAAATCTGGTAAAAAGCAAAGATGTGATTCCAGCAGTATTGAGTGGACCAGGGGGTGGTAATATTGCCGCCACGGGCATTCGCTACGCCGACAACATTGCCAATTTTTCGGCTGGCGCGGTGAATCTCAGCGACTCGGCAACGTCGATCATTAGCGAACGCCAACAGCAAGAGGATGACGCGCAGTTCCGCTCCGAAAGCATGTTTGCGCGCGTTTTTGACATTAAAGATTACCGGTCGTTAGCCGGCAAAATGGCAATGTCCATGAGCCCTCGCTTAAGCCAAAACATAGCCTCACTGACGAACAGCTTCCTCAATATCGGCAAATTACTGCCGGGCAGTCTGGGATCTTTATTTACCCATAAAACTGATGCGGCTACCACCTATAACTGGGGTTTTCCTAAGGCTGGCACACCGCCAAGTCTTTTGAATGATCCCGACGTGGCCAATTCCGGGGCCAACTCCGACGCCACCGCTCAAATCCTGGACAGTAGCTGTCTGAACAGCGATGGCACCACCAATACCAGCTGCAACTACATATCTAAAGCCATGACCTGTTTTGGCGACGAGATTAGCAAGACCGACAACGTGTGGGACGTCGTTAAAAAACAAGCCGTCGACCCC
Source organism: Saccharimonadales bacterium (SeqCode) (assembly GCA_036384495.1). GTDB lineage: Bacteria > Patescibacteriota > Saccharimonadia > Saccharimonadales > UBA4665 > JAQGHB01. The sequence continues at coordinate 27,248 of DASVMD010000056.1, read as the reverse complement.
AACAGCGACGACTACCAAAACGCCAACTGCGGCGATTTCAGCGACCCTGGCTGGAAGCGCACCACCATGTTCGTGACTGACACCATTGTTATGAAAACTGCGGCTTGCTATCAGGGAGATGCTCAGTCTTGTAACGACATTGGAGTAGATACTGGCTCACAAAGTACTGCCACACCAGAGACTGCGACAGACGCAACAGACGGCACTGTAACAATCAAGAAACTAGCCAACCCAATCCCAGGCGCTGCTTGTGGCTGTACGATAAATCCTACCGGCATCACGCTACACTGGTGGGGCAATCAGTTTGGACAGGGAATTACACCACTGGTTAACACCTTCAAGTCTAACGGCCTTTCGGTACAAGTTGGTATTACTTCTAAGGGGGATGTATACCAAATGACTAAGGAGCTCAACACTAAGGCCAATCATGCCATTGGTGGTAATGCTACGACAATTGGTATTGAAATTGAGGGTGGACCTGGCGAGTTTGGCCAGGACGGTATCGAGAAATATCCAGAGAAATTTAATGCCGTAGTTAATACCGTAAAATACCTCGTAAAGAAGTACAACATACCTTTGGATGGCCCCGCCACATGTGACGCCGTTGTGGGCGTACACCCACACTCAGACTATAACAACTGCCCAGGTGCGGCCCAAAAATCCGATATTGACTCATACTATTTCAATGAAGTTATGAAAAAGGTGAGAGAGTAGCTATGGTTCTTACCGCTCTGAAGCGTGTTTGTGCATACAGTTTTCTGCTAGTAGCGGCCGTGCTTACTATTTCTATGCCGTTAACCAGCGCTCTTAGTGATGACCAAAAGTCTATATATAGGCAAGGCATAAACTACTTTGACGTCAATGCTTGTTCAGCCAGCGGCCAAAGCACCGTAACAAGCAATATCGGCGGGGCCGTATACATGGTAGGCGACTCCATTACCGCAAGAGCCAAGGATGATTTAGATAGCGCATTTCTAGCAAAAGGTGCCACCCCTTACATTAATGCGTCGACAAGCCGCTCAATAACCAAAGACGGCACCGACGACGGGTTCAAAACAAGCGGCCTACAGGCAGTAGAAGACGATAAAGACCGCGTTGCCAACTCATCTTCGATTGTTATTGCCCTTGGCACAAATCAACGAGATAGCGACTTCAAAGCCTCTATAAAAGATATGGTCGACAAGGTTAAGAGCTACAACGCTACTGCCAAAATATACTGGGTAAATGTTTTCTCTGAGGGCAAAGGCAGCGGTAAAATTGACAAAGATAGTATCAACAAAATTATTAACGATTCAGCTTCCAGTCTTGATTACACGTTAATTGACACTACGGATAAAAATATTGAGCTCGATAGTAGCGACAACATACACGAAACTATTGGGGTGGGCACCAAGGATTTTGCAAACACCGTCGTGGACGGCGTGTCTGCAAGTAACACGCAAGATCCGGGCACTCAATGTACGTGTGATGCTGGCTCAATTGGTTTAACGGGTTCGGGTAACGAAGAAAAGGTGTACAACTACCTGACGGGAACGGCTGGATTCACTCCCCCCCAGGCGGCCGGCATTATGGGCAACATGTTTTTTGAATCGAATTACGAGCCCGAGCGTCTACAAGGAACTCCGTCTGGTAAAGAAACGCCGGCCGAAAGCTTGAGTGCCGCTCAACTTGCTAATACTAGCTTGGGTTGGGGTATCGTCCAGTGGACACCGCCTGGTAAGATAATCAATGAGTTTTCGCCAAAAAGCAAAGCCAATGATCTTGGCGCTGAGTTAAAGTTTTTGCAAGACCAGCTTGACGGCAAAACAACAAGCCCGGAGAAAGCTGCCGGAGATTCCTTGAAGGCAGCCAGTAGTGCCGCAGATGCAGCTTCAGCTTTCGAACTCAAGTACGAGCGTCATGCTGGAGCAGCACAACCACAAAGGGCTCAAAAAGCCCAAGATATCCTTACCAGACTCGGTTCTGGGGGCGGTGGAGATCCAGCAGCAGACACCGCCGACACTGCAACCTGTTCGGTTAGTGGCGATGGCAGCGGCGAGGTAACCGGTAAATACAGCTTACCAGTGGCTAAAAAATGGTTTACCGAGCATGAGGATTATTTCACCAAACCGCACCATGACTATCCAGCGGCTGATATACCTGTCACCTCCGGCACAAAAGTCTTTGCAGTTGCGAAGGGCGAGGTCAGCGAGCTAGCCAATAGCGGCTGGGGTGGAGGCGCCGGCACACACGTTTTTGTGAACGATGGCAATGTACGGTATGGCTATTTCCACGGCACCCCAGGCAGTGTTAAAGTAAAAGTTGGGGATTCGGTGGAACCAGGCCAACTACTCATGCTGTCCGACAACACCGGCCACTCAGAAGGTCCACACCTTCACTTCCAGATAGAAGTTGGTGGCGTGAAACACTGCCCTCAGAATTTACTTGATGCAATAGGCAAGGGCACACCACCACCAGATATCGAATCGCTACCAACCTCAGGATGCACAAATTGAATAATAAAAAACTCGTAACTATTCTAACGCTTAGTTTGCCACTACTCGTAGGGTTATTTATTCTGCTGTGGATATCTTCTCATGGTTACATCGACGTAACGACGCCAAGCACATCAAAAAGCCTTACGTATATAATCAGCAATCAGAGTGGCGACAAAATTAGCAACACTCAGAGCTCCACGGGCCATGTCAAGAAGATGGTCAAGAAGGGTACTTTTGTGGTGTCCGTGGAGGGAGATAATAAGAGTTATTTTAAGGTCACGAAGACAACGGGCTTTTTGAGCGTCACTAAAGTATCGGCTAGCCTACAAAGCGAAAAAAGTAGGGAGTTCGTGGGTAACAACCCAAACTTCTGTACATACTACGGTCAGGACATTCTATACTCCTATAATTGCTCGGAACCCGGCGGGCTTACCGTACACCTGCCAGCAACTTCGAGTACGCCCACAACAACCTTGACTGAAAAAGAAGAACCATATATTCCACTTGTTGGCCTACTGAGTGTTGGTGGTATCAACAAGGCGGTGGCGACAGATGACGAACAAGATAGTGTTAGCGTATACGATATTGACCAGCAGCTGCGACTGGCTAATCCTGTTGGGCTTTATGGGGTTAAAGCTAGTGATGCGCAAAATGTTTTACCATTCAAGTCTGGGTTTTTGATTTACAATAGCAAACTTTCAAAAATAGATTATTTTGCAACGCCAACCTCGTCTTCACAGTCATTAAATAGCGTTAAACCTAACAAAGACACCTCAAATCCAGCGGGCTTGTCCACCTTTAGTGATCAGGTTGGTGTACTCTTTAATAGTGGTGGCGACGGTGGAGATGACGGTCTGGAGGCTAGCCAAACAACAACTGGTGTTATTGGTGGCACTAGTCAAGTTATTACCTACCACAATGGCCAGAGCAAATCCTATACTCTGGATAAATTTTACACATCTGGTGGCGTCTGCGGGATCAACAAACTATGTCTTGTTAATAGTGGTGTTCTTGATGTGTATGATACTCACTCCGGCAAACCATTGCTTGTTTTTAGTATGAAAGACGTGCAGCGCATCCTGTCGATACGCGGCCTGGCTATAATTGCCACTAGTAATAAAGTTATCGCATTAAACCCAGAAGACCTGAGTGGCGCTACTCAATTTACTTATGGTAGCGGGCAATACTGCGGGATCAACGAATCAGCAAATGGGTATGTGTTGTGTCAGGTAACCCCTAAGGGTGATAACGTAGCCCTCTATGTTGATATGGGACAGACTAATACGGATAGCATAGATAAAAAAGTATATGCTTTGTTGAAGTCACCAGATGTCTCAGACGTTTCTGTATATAAAAATTTTATATACATATCGCCAAACCTAGGACAGCCTGTGTTAAACTCGACAACTCAACAATATGAATACGATCCGGTTATCAAAGCCTCTGCGAATAAAAAAATCAATGAGGCGGTCAAGCGAGCAGGTATTAATCAAGAACTTTATACGGTTATTAATCCACTACGGTGATTAGCCCAACGGGATAATGTTGCATTCTTCGGTGAAGTTTTGGAGCACCAGGTCGGCGTCGGTGGTGGTGATGAAGGTTTGGTAGGTGGCCAGGTGGGCGGTGAGGGCGTGGCGGCGCTTGCCGTCGAGTTCGCTGAAGACGTCGTCGAGGAGGAGTAGCGGCGTGGTGTCGCGGGCGGCCTTAATCTGCGATAGTTCGATAATTTTGAGCGCCAAAACAGTGGTGCGAACCTCGCCGCGCGAGGCGGTTTCGGCCGCCGGTCGGCCATCAAACAGCACCGCCAGATCTTCACGGTGCGGGCCGCTGGCGGTAAAGCCACGCAGCTTGTCGAGCTCCAGGCTGGCCTCCAGTTTTTTCAAAAAATGCGTTTCGTAGGCGTCGGCGGGCCAGGGACTTTGGTATTGCACCAGCACGTTGGTATCGGTTTGAGCCAACTCTTTGTAGAGCTCAGGCAGGGTTTTATTGATTTCCTCTACCAGCTCCGTCCGATAACGCACCACTTTGCCGGCCAGCTGGCTGAGGCGCACATTCCAGGGGAAAAACTGCGTTTCCAGGTTACCAACCGCAGACTTCAAAAGGCTGTTGCGCTGCGCCAAGGTGCGTTTATACTGCCGGCGCAAGATGCCATAACCGCCCACCGTTTGCTCTAAGAGGTCATCTAGGTAGTTTCTACGGCCCTCGGGCCCACCAGACAATAGCTGCAGGTGATTCGGCTCAAACAACACCACCGGCAGGCTGGTGTTTAGATTTAGGCGCTTGTAGGGCTTGCCGCTGATTTCGTAGGTTTTATGCGACGTCGGCTCCAGCTCAATCTTAACCGTCCGCGAACTGCCAGAAGCCAGGTCAGCATCGATCCGGGCCCAGGGCTGATCAAAACCGACCAGCTCACTGTCTTTGGCGCGGTAGGAATTGCCTCGAGCTAGCACTAAAACCGCCTCCAACAGATTGGTTTTGCCGCTGGCGTTGGGGCCAACCACAATATTTACACCTTGGCTCAGCTCAAACGAGGCGTCGTCGTAAGAACGGAAATGCTGCAGGCGCAGGTCGGTTATCATCTTTCTAGTATATACTTTTGTAACACTTCTTCAGAATTGCAATTATGACTTAGTTGACTTAGTCATTTTACTATGCTAGACTACAGCTATGAAAACGATTCCTATTCATGAAGCCAAGGCCAACCTTAGCAAATACATTCAGCAGGCCAAAGCCGGTAAACCGGTTTATATTGGTGCTCGTGGCGAAACCGAGGTAGTGCTCACTGCAGTCCCCAAAACAAAGCCTGGCAGCCTGTTTGGCTCTATGAAAGGGCAATTCAATTTTAGTGACGCCGACTGGGATCACGCTACAAAGCTGGTTAACGAAGATTTTGAAAACAGTAAGATTTTTCCTGAATGATAATCGATACTCACATACTTATCTGGTTACTTAATGATAATCTAGAGCGTCTCGGTCGAGAAGCACTAGAAATAGCCAAAACACAATCAATAACTGTATCTACGGCATCTCTTTTCGAGATAGCTATGAAAAAGCGAAAAGACAAACTGGATGCGCCTGATACCGAGTCTATCTATAAAACTTTGGAACAGCAGGGAATTACTGTTTTAGACATAGCCGCTCAGCACATCTATAAGGTGCCTGGTTTGGCTGCAACACCACATGCTGACCCATTCGACTTACTCCTTATGAGCCAAGCTATTTCAGAGGATTTGCCATTTTTAACCTGCGACGCTGAAATACTCAAAACAGTTTGCCCGGGACTACGTCTGATCGACGGTCGGCTTTAGCTTTTAAGCGGCATGATGATGTGCTTATAGTCGCTGGCAGTGGCGTCTTCTAGTAGCGTTGGTTCGAGTTTTCCATTAAATCCAAAAGTGACTTCATCGCCGTTTAAGGCGCCGAGAGCATCGAGCAAGTAGCGCGAGTTGAGCGTGATGCTGCCGCTGCCGGTAACTGCCGCTTTGGCTTCGGCGGTGTTTTCGCCGAGCTGGGAGGCTACTGAACGAATACTCAGCTTGCCGGTTTTTTCATCGAGCTCAATGGTGACGCTGCCGGCGCTTTCGCGGGCGAACAAGCTGGATACTTTGGTAACATTTACCAGATCGGCGCGCTTCAGTTTTGCCTTGGTATCAAACGATTCGGGGATTAGTTTTCGGTAATCCGGGTATTTGCCTTCGACGAGGCGCGTTACCAGCTCGACATCGCCAACCTGAAATAACACCTGCTGATCGTCGTGGGTGACTTTTATTTTGGCATCGTCATCGCCGAGTACGCGCAGTAAATCGTGCATCGCCGAAGCGGGGATGAGCAGCTGTACGTCTTCTTTGTTTTTACCAAGCTGTTTTTCGGCCAACCGATAGCTGTCGGTGGCGGCCATAGAGAGCACGCCGTCGGCGGTTTGCAGTAATACGGCGGTGAGCACCGGTCGGGTCTCGTCGTTTGAGGCGGCAAATACCACTTGCTGCAGCGCTTTTTTAAACAAACCACTGTCGATTTCCCAGCTTTTTCCACTAGTAATAGCCGGCATAATAGGGAAGTCGTCGGCCACCACGCCGTTTACCACAGATTTATACTGATCGGTAGTAACGTGCAGTTTAGTATCCTGTAAATCCAGCTCAATGACACCTTGTGGCAAGCTGTTTACAAAGTCTTGCATCAGGCGAGCAGGGACGGTGATCGAGCCTTCTTCGGAAACTTTGGCGCCGAGGTAGTGGGTGATAGCAATATCGAGGTTAGTCGCCGAAATACTGAGTCGATTATTACTGGTTTTAATAAGCACGTTTGCCAGGATGGGTAGGGTACCGCGAGTATTAGCCACGCGGGCCACGGAGCCGAGCGCACGATTTAGGTTTTCTTGAGTAACTTGTAGCTTCATAGCACGCTCCTTAATAATAAGTAATTAAATTTTTATAAAAAGTAGTTGTCTTTATAGGTCCTGTGGGTAATGGGTACAACTGACCCCTTAACAGATTGGAAAACGCCAAAACGCCAGTGGAAAAGTGGGTGTACAATTGGCGCATAACGCGAGTACAAATGTGGTACTTATACTCAGTTTTTTGTACTGGCAAAACTTGTGCGCAGGCAGTCCCCAAGTTACCCGCAGTTTTCCCACAAAGCGACACCATATTTTTATGCATATAAGTGCTCCTTAATTTCGGAAATGGCCATGCGCATATTGGCGTCGAGCCGTGATTCTTTCTCGATTTTTTCGACCGAATGGATGGCCGTGGTGTGGTCTTTGCGTCCTAACTCGCGGGCAATTTTAGGAAAACTGAGATGTAGCTCACTACGTAAAATATACATAGCGATTTGGCGGGGCACTACGATGTCTTTGTCGCGTTTTGGTCCGATGATATCTTCGACTGGAACCTGGAAATGACGAGCCGTACGTTCAATAATTTGCTTGGCGCTCAGGTGTTTGGGCCGCGCTTTACTGACATTTAACACGCCAGTAGTCACCGCCAGCGTCGGCTCTAGGTTGCGCACCTCACACCAAGCTAGCAACTGATTGAGCGCGCCCTCCAGCTCACGAATATTGTTCTGGATATTATTGGCCAGGTAGTCGACTACGTCAGACGGCAGCACCACGTCATGCTCCTGGGCTTTGGTTTGCACAATAGCGCAACGCGTTTCGTAATCGGGGATTTGCATGTCGATCAGCATGCCGCCGGCAAAGCGCGATTTGAGGCGGTCCTCAAGTGTGGGGATATCCTTGGGCGGCTTATCGGAGCTGATAATAATTTGTTTGTTGGCCTGATACAGCGCGTTAAAGGTGTGGAAGAACTCTTCCTGAACTTTTTCTTTACCAGCAATGAACTGGATATCGTCCACGATGAGTACGTCGCCATTGCGGTAGTAGCGGGTAAATTCGGCGGTTTTACGGAAGCGCAGGGCGTCCACAAACTCTTGCACAAACTGCTCGGTGGATATATACAGGATTTTGGCGCCAGGGTCGCGAGCTTGCAACACATTGCCGACTGCCTGAATAAGGTGTGTTTTGCCAATTCCCACGCCGCCGTACAAAAACAGTGGATTGTATTTGGTTCCGGAGTGCGCGGCAATTGACTGGCAGGCCGCAAAGGCCAGCTCGTTGCTGGAACCGACGATAAAGCTCTCAAAAGTGTAGCGTTCGTTGAGGCCCTGGCGGTAGGAGTGCGCCAGGCTGCTACCTTTTGGTTTGCTAAACACCTGTTTTTGGATGGCTTCGTCGGTGGCCGGGGCTTGCTCGAGCGTTACATTGTCGGCCTCAGCGGCTTTTTGCTTGGCGGCGTGCGAAGCCGAAGAGATCTTATATTCAATGCTTTCCACTTGGATGCCGTTTTTCTGCAGGGTTTCGGTGATCAACTCGCCGTACTTTTTTTCGAGCTGCTGCTTAATAAAGATGTTGGGAACGCCGATCACGACCGAACCACCAGATTGCTTGAGCAAGGCAGTGTTTTTGAACCAGGTCACAAAATTGCCACGCGAAACAGACACCTCAATTTCACCTAGTACCGCCTGCCATAAACTATCTTGCTGCATCGTTGCTCCCGTCACGTTCCCCTAATATACCTGACTGGGGCATAGTTTTCCACACCCATTTGGCGTGAATAGGAGTCAGGAGGTTAAAATCGCCAAAACAGATAAAGATTTATGCACAGGCTTCCGCGACCTCTAGAAAACTGTGGATAATCTCGTGCCATCCGTGGATAAAATCGCCAGATAAGCGACTAATCATTGTCAAAACTACGCCATAGCCGGCGTGGCGGGCCACCTCTTTACAAACAGGGAAATAACAGATATAGTTATACGGACGTAATTTAGTAAGTTTAAGGATATACTGATGCCAAAACGAACCCACCAACCCAAAAAGCGCTCTCGTGCCCGCGAGCACGGCTTCCTCAAGCGCATGGCTAACAAAGCCGGTCGCAACGTTCTTAAGCGCCGCCGCAACAAGGGTCGCGCTAAGCTCTCTGCCTAGAATTTTGTTATGATCACGCGCCGGAACCGATTCCATGGATATGGCAGCTTAAATGCTGTATATAAACAGGGGTCGACGGTGCGCGGGCAACTGATTAGCTTGCGCTATGGCCAGCGCGATGTCTCGCGCCCGTACCGCGTGGCGGTGGTGGTTAGTAAAAAGGTGCATAAATCAGCGGTGGTGCGCAACCGGATTCGGCGGCGTATCTACGAAGCGGTTCGATTGCAGGGCGACACCATACCCGGCGGCACCGATCTGGTTTTTTCAATTTTTAGCGACAAAGTCGCGAGCATGGAGTCGGCAGCGCTATCCGCGGCTGTCGGCGAATTACTTAAAAAAGCCTTAAATTAGGCGGTTTACGCTGGGGAAACACCGGTCAGACGTGGTATAATTTGACTGATCAAGGAAAATTATATGCCGAACCCAAGCGAGCCTTCGTTAAAAATAGTGGCGAGCCTGGCGAGAAGCTATATAGTAGGACTAGTCAAAGCCTCATATATTCTTAGGGAGCCATAATTTAGATGTTTACCACACTTATCGTTCAGCCACTTTTTAACTTCTTAGTGCTAATCTATGCGCTGATTCCGGGCCACAATTTTGGCCTGAGTGTCATTATTTTCACGATTATTATTCGCTTAATTATGTGGCCGCTGGTCAAAAAGCAGCTGTATCAAGCCAAGGCCATGCGTGCTCTGCAGCCGGAAATCAAGAAAGTTAAACAGGCCACCAAGGGCAATCGCACCAAAGAGTCGCAAATGCTCATGGAGCTGTACAAAGAAAAGGGGATTAATCCGCTCGGCGCGTTCCCGACGCTCATCGTGCAGTTTATTATTCTGATCGGCCTCTACAGTGGCCTGCGCAAGGTCATTGATGATCCGCACACTCTCGTAACGTTCTCGTATCCTTTTATACAACACCTGTCGTGGATGCAGGAGCTGGCCCATAATATCCATAAATTCGATAACACCCTATTTGGCTTTGTCGATCTGAGCCGCGCGGCGCTTAACAAGGGCGGCGGCGTGTACTGGCCAGCCATGTTCATCGTGCTCGGCAGCGCGGTTGCGCAATTCTTCCAGAGTAGGCAGTTGTTGCCATCTTCTAAGGATCAGCGTTCGCTGCGGGCTATTCTCAAAGAAGCCGGGCAGGGCAAGCAAGCCGATCAATCAGAGGTCAATGCCGCCGTGGGGCGCAGTACCAGCTTCTTTATTCCGGTGATGATCTTCCTGTTCACGGTCAATATTGCTTCGGCGCTTAGCTTATATTGGTTGACCAGCGGTCTAGTAGCATTTATTCAGCAATCCATTGTGCTGCGTGATGATGAAACTAAAATGGAAGAAATTGCCGACAAACCTTCCAAGAAAGATCTCAAAAGCATTCCTGAGGCCGAAGTTGTATCTTCTAAGCCGTCTAAGTCCGCCAAAAAGCCAGCCTCCAGAGCTTCTAAAAAGAAGAAACGGAGAAAATAGTGAACGATTCCATCGAAGAAGCCATCCAATACGCCAAAAAATACCTCGAAGACTTACTATCGTTTTTTGGACTTAACACCGATGTTCACGCCACTCGCGACGACGAAGTTATCCAGCTCAGCGTGCCGAGCACCCATCTCAACGGCTTCTTAATCGGCCAGCGCGGCGAAAATATGCGCTCCTTACAGTACCTGACCAGCACAGCGCTTAAAAATAATAATTTCTCGCACACCCGCGTCAATGTCGACATCGCCGACTACAAAAAACAGCGTGCCGAGCGCCTCCGCGAGCGCGCCGAAGAGTGGGTCAAACAGGTTCGCGATAGCGGTGAACCAATGCATCTAGAGCCCATGAATGCTGCCGACCGTCGCGTAGTGCATCAGCTGGCTGCCGAATACAGCCTCACCAGCGACTCCGAGGGCGAGGGCCGCGAGCGACACATCGTACTCAAGCCAGCCGAATAGGATTACTTAAACTGTAGAGTCTGGGTGATCATCTGGTCGAAGTCGCTGAGTACATTGGTTGAGCCTGCGCCTGACGGGTGCTGTACATAGGTGGCGATGTAGGTGGTGTTGTTGGTAAAGAACATGTATCGAACTACCGTTGAGCCGACGGGAAACGCAAAGGCACTGGCCTGAACTGAGAAATCGCCTTCGCCGCCCGGATCGCTGGCTGCCACGCCTTGAAAACGGGTGCCCGTAACGCCTGCTACGCTCACATTGGTGGCCACGGGGTTTTTAAAGCCCGGATCACCGTTAAGGTCGTTATCTGACTGTACGTCTCCAGCATCTGCGGTGATGCTTATTTGTCCGAAATTCTCGGTAGCACATTTGCCGACTGATTGAGCATCTGGGGCAACCAGGAAAATACCGTCGCTACACAAGCTTGGATTGGTGGCTGTCACCCAAGTGCCAGGGTATTGCAGACTGAACTTTCCACCCGGGTCGCTATAGGTTTTAGGTGCTGCTTTGGCTTTTTTGGCATCTTTTGGAAGTGATGAGACGGCGCTCGATGACTGTGTGGAACTGGACTTAATCGAGTCATCGGTTTTCTTATTGTGATGGTATACCGCGTATCCAACGCCGCCTATAACACAGATAATAACAAGAGCAATAATCGCTTCGATAGCGCTAAAACCCGAACGATCAAGTTTTTTCATAACAATATCCTTATGCTTATTTATAGGTGTAGTATACAGTAAAGGCGCAAGGCACCTGCTAAACAGCCCCTCCGGAAATATATGAAATATCGCTCTCTCAAACAAGTGGTCACCTATTCTGTGTTATCGCTAGGAATATATAAGTTTTTTTGGTTGGCTAAAACTCAAAAAGAGCTCGCGGCTCGACTACAGGCTCGTATGCCCGGCGTCAGATATCTGGTGTTGCTAAACATTGTTAGCCTGGTTGCGATAGTTGGCATGGCGTATACAGCAACCACGATCCACAACTCGCAGAATGTCTATGTTTCCCCGGAGTGTCGGGCTCAGTATTCGATCTCTGTGGCGTCTGATTCGAGCGGTGCTTCGCCATTATCGGCTGACTGTAAGCAGCGCGTTGAACGTAGTTTTGACGAAAATGATCGGCAGGACGTGCTTCTTAAGGGGTTTATTGGCTCTATTTTTATTTTGATTATCAGTATTTTGGGATATCCGCGATGGTATCGTTCATATGCGGAGGCGGTCAGTCGTCTCACGACGGGCAAAGTGTCGCAAGGGGGAGCCTTGGCCTATCTTATGAGTGGTACTGTTGGCATGGTATTACTACAGCGCATCTACAATCAGTTGCCAAGAGATTGATTGTAGACTTCCAGGGTTTGCTCAGCCATGCGCTGCCAGGAGTATTTTTTAACTTGTTGGTGGCCGTTCTGAATCAGTGTTTTACGGAGTGTTTTGTTAGTGAGGACTTCGTTGATGGCATCGGCCATGGCTTGGGTGTCGAGCGGGTCAAAGTAGTGGGCGGCATCGCCGTAGATTTCTGGGAGACAGGTGGCGTTGCTGCTGACGACGGGCGCGCCGTGCTGCATGGCTTCTAGGCCCGGCAGGCCAAAACCTTCGCTCAGCGACGGGAACACGTAGGCGGCGCAGTTCTCGTACAGCCAACGCAATTGGCCTTCGGTGACGAAGTCGGTGAATATGATGCGTGGAGGTTTGAGTCCTCTCTTCTGCAGAGAAGCTTCTATGCGGTGGTAGTTGGCGTCTTTTTTGCCGGCCAGAACAAGGGTCAGGGCAGGGTGCTGAGCGCGGAGGAGCTCATAGGCTTCAATCAGGCGTTCCAGATTTTTATGAGGCGTCGGACGGCCTATGTACATAATGAATTGCTTATTTTGCAAATCGGGCAGGGCGGTGGGGGAGTCGGTGATGGTGTCGGCGGCCTCGTAGGTGACGGTGATTTTGTCAGCTGTAATGTTAGCGAACTGCCGCACATCGTTTTTAACAAATTCTGATGGCGTCAAAATGGCTTTTGCGTGGCGCGCCACCCGTTTTATTAAGAATTTATAAACCTGTTGTTTGATGACGAACGATGTTCGCTTTTTGTCTGGATTGTAAAATCGGGCAGTGGTCAGATCGTGTATGGTGGTCACGGATTTTTTTCTGTACAGCAGTGGTTGCTGCGTCATAGAAAAATGCACCAAGTCCGCTTTAAGCCTGTACAATTGCCACGCGAACCCCAACTGCTCTGCAAACGTGTATTCCTTGTGCGGCGTGGCTACTTTGGTGAACCGCGGATTGCTGAACTTGTAGGCGTTCATGTCTTCGGGCTTTAGCAGAATCACGTAGTTGTGCTGATTACCATCGCGAGCGTTGGCGTCGAGTTTTTCCAGATATTGCACCAACCGAAACGCATAGCGGCCAGTGCTGGTGGTGTATTGACGGGCATCGATGACAATTTTACTCATGTATTTATAGTAGCGGCTGGGCGCAAAAAACCCTAGATGATATACTAGGCCATACAAATAGTAACTTCTAAGAGGACAACATACAGATGGCAAAACGGGCATTGATTACAGGTATTACAGGACAGGATGGTGGTCACCTGGCAGCACTGCTTAACAAAAAAGGCTACGAGATTTTCGGTCTCATAAGGGGTCAGCAAAATCCGAAAAAACTAATTGTTGAGTTAGAGCAGCCATTTGTAACCCTGATCGAAGGCGACCTGACCGACCCCTCTTCCCTAGTCCGCGCCATGCAAATCGCTAAGCCAGACGAAGTCTATAACCTGGCCGCTATCAGTCACGTGGGCTACTCGTTCAAAACACCACAATTGGTAGCCGACGTTACCGGTAAGGGTGTCCTGAACATGCTGGAGGCTATTCGTCAGTCGGGTGGCGCGGAAACCGTACGCTTCTACCAAGCCTCTACTTCTGAGATGTTTGGAGGTCTCGACTACAACAGGCCAGGCGTGGGCTATGACGAAGACTCCCTGTTCCACCCACGCAGTCCTTATGGTGTAGCCAAACTATATGCCCACTGGATCACCAAGAACTACCGCGAGAGCTACAATATGCACGCCAGCTGCGGCATCCTGTTCAACCACGAGGGAGAACGCCGAGGGGTTGAATTTGTGACCCGTAAAATTACTAACGCCGTAGCGCGTATCAAACTTGGCAAACAAGACCATATTGAGCTAGGCAACCTTGAACCCAAGCGTGACTGGGGTTATGCCGGTGACTATGTCGAAGGTATGTGGCGTATGTTGCAGCAAGACCAACCTGGCGACTACGTGCTGGCTACTGGCGAGACCCATACAATTGGTGAGTTCTTGGATCTAGCCTTCAAAGAAGTTGGTATTGACGATTGGAAGCCCTATGTGAAGCAAAACCCAGCCTTCATGCGTCCTGCCGAAGTTGATATCCTACTAGGTAATCCTGCCAAGGCCGAAAAGGAGTTGGGTTGGGAACGCAAAGTAGACTTCCCTGGTCTAGTTAAGCTGATGGTGCGTCACGACCTCGAAATTCAGTCCGCCGCCGACAAATTAATCGCCTAGTTAGAACTTTTGGCTTGCCATTCGGCAATCACGTCTTTGAGCGTGGTTTCTATGGAAATTTCAGGTTGCCAACCGGTGTCAGCCGTAAGCTTATCGTGGCTGCCGCGTAGTTCAGGGATATCCGATGGTCGCATTTTATCCGAGTCTTGTTTAATAATAGGGCTCTTGTCTGTCGCGCTGACTAGACCATCGAGTATTTCATGGCCGCTGTGCGCTGTGCCGGAGCAGATATTATAGATTTCGCCGGAACGGCCTTTTTCTAGTAATAGTCGGTAGGCGCGGACGATATCTCTCACGTCAGTGTAATCACGCCTAGAATCTAGGTTGCCCACCAGGATTTCGTGCTGAGATACTACCTGCTGAGCGAGGTCGGGCACTATAAAGCCAGGTCCCTGACCAGGCCCTATGTGATTGAAGGGCCGGGCGATAACACACTCGAAACCACGCTGAGTGTAGTACTGGGCCATTTCCTCTTGGCCTAGCTTGCTGACGGCATAAGGCGAGCTGGCTAGGACGCGTGAGGTTTCACTGAGTGGTAGGCTGGCTGTGGGATCGTACAGCGCACCAGTGCTGATAATTAGGAAACGAGGCTGCTTGTTCTGGGCACGCGCCGCCTCGAACAGATTGGTCTCGATGCCAACATTAGTGGAGATGTAGCGCACAGGCTCGTTAAAAGATGGTCCTACCGCGGCCAGACCCGCTAGATGTATAACTCCTTCTACCTCGGAAAAATCGATTTTGGCGGCCTCTTCGGGCTTTGTGAGGTCGAGCATCTGGTAATCAGTAAGCTGATCGTTTCGATTAGGTGTTGTTGGACCCCCCACACCCATTACAGCAATATTATTGCGCTGCAACTCATTGATCAGGTGCTGGCCAACAAAGCCGTTGGCGCCAGTTACTAGTACCTTATGCATGCTTAAAGCCTACAATATTTTCAGTTAAGCACAAAGAGGCTGAGCTAAATGAGGGACTTATAAACTTTGTGGGCGTTGTCCTGCCAGCTAAATGCCTTGAGCCGAGCTTGTCCATTCTTTGTAAGCTTGTCACGAAGCTTACTATCGTGTAGAACCGCGGTAATTTTATGGGCAATATCTTCCGGAGCATTTTTATCAAAATATATTGCTGCATCGCCCGCAACTTCATGGAAGACTGGAATATCGCTAATAGCTACGGGTATGCCGTATTCCATTGCCTCGAATATGGGCATGCCAAAGCCCTCATAATGAGATGGTAGTACAAAGCAGGCTGCATTCGTGTATAAGGCATTTTTCTCTTCCTCGGAAACGTAGCCAGTCATTATAATATCCAGACCTTTGGCCTGGTGGTAGGCAACTGCTGCTAAGATGCCTTCATCTTTCCAGCCCCGTCCGCCAGCCAGTACTAACGAATGAGTTTGTTGTGTCGCTTGATCAAGCCCCGCGTAAGCGGCGATCAAGTTTTCAAGATTTTTGCGGGGTTCCATAGTACCCACGTATAGAATATATTTTTTGGCTTTCACCCCTTTCTTAATCAATCGCTCACTGAGTCGACGCTTTTTGGTAGCTCCGACAATTGGAGGTATGGGTGTAACGACAATATCAGACGTTATGTCTGGAAAATGATGTAGTAGTCGCTGTTTGGTAAATTCTGAGATGGTGATGATTGTATCAGCCCGGCGGATTGAAGGGGGGCAAAACCTTTTAAGGAAGGCTAAATTCGTGTCTTGGGCAAATTCTGGTGTGTCAAGGAAGCTAAGGTCGTATATGACGAGTAATATCTTGCGCTTTCTTAGGAGTGGTAACGAGACGTAGTTGGTAAAAATAATAACATCAGACTTCTGACGTATAAATAACTCAAGAGGCGGCTGGAAACCAAGCCGCCGGCAAGCAGACAGTAGTTTGCCGGGTATAAGCACAATCTTATGAAACCGTAGCCTACCGACTACCTTGTCCTTGTGCCGGTTCAGGAAATTAAAATAGTACCCTGTAAGCTGAAGATCGGCATTGTGAGTCTGTTCCAGGCTTGTCATGAGGTGACTCACATAGTAACCAACCCCTGTTTTTTGATTACTGAGCATAGCTCCTGCATCAAATAAAACTCTCCGCTTTGACATAGCAACCATTATGACACATTGTTTGCTTCAAGACTGATTTACAGATAAAATATAAGGAAATGCACAAGCTTCGTCAGCGGTATCGCTATTCCTTCATTCTGCTCAAACAGCTTGTTAAGACTGATTTCAAGCTTCGTTATCAGGGCTCTGCTCTAGGCTATCTATGGTCCTTACTTCGACCTTTGTTTTTATTCGTCATTTTGTACTTTGTGTTTGCCAAATTCTTAAAATTTGGTGATGGAATACCCCACTATCCCCAGTACTTACTCCTAGGAATTTTACTCTGGAATTATTTTGTTGAAGTGACCAGTGGCAGTGTTGGTGCTATTGTTGGCAAGGGTGATCTGCTGCGTAAGATTAATTTCCCCAAATATGTGATTGTTCTGGCCGGTTCACTTGCGGCCTTCATTAACCTATTACTAACCTTTGTGGTCCTCGGTATTTTTATGGCCATTGGCGGCATTGGGCTAACCTGGCACGCCCTACTAATTGTGCCGTTAGTCGCCGAGCTGTTTATATTTGCTCTGGGACTGGCTTTTTTCCTCAGTGCTTTGTATGTGCGTTACCGAGACATGACATATATCTGGGAGGTTATCATTCAGGCAGCTTTTTATGCGACGCCTATACTGTACTTAATGTCACGTGTGCCGCTGGAAGTCGGTAAGGTTATGGTGCTAAATCCAATGGCCCAGATTATCCAAGATGCTCGCTATGTGCTCATAACCCCCAAAACCGATACCATCTACAACCTGTGGGGTGGCGATCGGTGGGTTTGGGCAATTCCTTTAAGCGTAGTACTGGTTGTTGTCGCTCTAGCTGTAGCCTATTTCCGCAGCCGTTCTAAATATTTTGCAGAGGAAGTCTAATGAGTGAAGAAATCGCCATCAAAGTTGACCACGTTTCCAAAGATTTTGTGCTGCCACACAACAAGGTTAATTCAGTCAAAGGCTTATTTATGAGCCTCGCCAGTAACCGCAACAAGACCGAGGAAACCCAGCATGCCTTAAAGGATATTTCATTTGAAATTAAGAAAGGTGAGTTCTTTGGGATTGTTGGCCGCAACGGTAGTGGCAAGAGCACGATGCTTAAAATCCTAGCCAATATTTATCAGCCAACCAAGGGGGGCATTCAAACAACTGGTAAGCTAGTTCCCTTTATCGAGCTTGGAGTTGGCTTTAACCCGGAGCTAACAGGGCGAGAAAACGTGTTCCTAAATGGTGCCATGCTTGGTTTTTCCGAAAAGGAAGTCGAGGCCATGTATAAAGATATCGTAGAATTTGCCGAGCTTGAGCGTTTCATGGACCAAAAACTCAAAAATTATTCTTCTGGTATGCAGGTTCGCCTAGCTTTCTCTATGGCCACTAGGGCCGAGGCCGATATTCTACTTGTTGATGAGGTGCTTGCTGTTGGTGATGCTGATTTTCAGCGTAAATGCTTCGATTACTTTAAGAAACTTAAGAAAGACAAGAAGACAGTAGTATTTGTTAGCCATGACATGACGGCGGTGCGCGAGTATTGCGATCGAGCAGTCATGATCGAGAAAAGCGAGGTGATTAGTACTGGTTCAGCCGACGAGGTCGCGAGCAAATATACCAAGATGTTCTTGCAGGAAACCAAAGCCCTAAAGGATGGACAGGAAAGTGTAGACGACATGAGATGGGGCGACGAAACGCTTATTTTCTCAAGCCCCACAATAGAAGAGCTTGACTCGAAAAAGATTATTTTTTCGGCCACTGTCACTGCCGAGCGTGACTGTGCGGACCCGTCCTTTGGATTCTCTTTACATAATAGTATGGGCGAGTCTCTGCTCGGCACCAACACAGTACTCCAAAAGTATCCGACCAAGCCGTTTGTAAAGGGCCAAAAAAGCTTGGTCACCTGGCAGTTGCCCAACATTCTTGCCGAAGGAGACTACACTGTCTCATTAGCGGCACTTTATAATGGAGGCTTGACGCCAGCTGACTGGTGGGAGGAAAGCCTCACTTTCAGTATCAAGAAAGAGATCAGAACACCCTATAAAGTTCAGCCCGATGTACAGGTTACGGTTGAAAAAATAGGAGGAGTGAAGAACTGATTATGGCCAAGACACTACGCAATAACTCGGTGCCTTCGGCACTCGATATCCTGCAGTCAACGGGATCTGTCTGGAATAAAGACAACCAAGGGCGAGTTGAAATGGCACTGGCCTGTCACGATGCCAATGACCTACCGCGTGTTAAAGATGCTGGCGAGCTAAAAGTAGTAGATGGAGTACCGGTACAAATCACGCATAGCGGGTTACTTGTTAAGCAGAACGGCTATCAAGGTGATTGGATGACTGATATTATCAAGGGGCTAAAAGGTGTGCATGAGCCACAAGAGGAAAAAGTCTTTAGTGAAGTACTGAAGCGAGTTAAATCCGGTGGTGCAATGATAGAACTGGGATCTTGGTGGAGCTATTACTCTATGTGGTTCTTGCAGGCAGTAAAATCACCAAGAAAAGTTATATGCTGTGAGCCAGACCCGGAAAACCTTACACTGGGCGAGTTCAATATGCAGCTCAATAACTTTACGGTCGGCAAAGACGCTATTTTTTACAATGCAGCCGGGGGATCAGAAGATAAAAAGAAAATCAGTTTTGCAACCGAAGACGGAACACAGATTAAGACTGTAATCCGTACGGTCGACGGTATTGTCAAAGAGCAAAAAATTCGTCAACTAGAGATACTCCATATTGATATTCAAGGCGCAGAACTCCAGGCGCTAGAAGGTGCGCTGCAGTCGATACGTAAAGGCATTGTTAGATTTGTCTTTATATCAACACATCACTATGTCATTTCGAATGACCCGAACATTCATAACAAATGTCTGAAGTTTATAGAAGACAATAACGGTACTATAATAGCGCAGCATACCGTGCTAGAATCGTCTACTGGCGATGGACTTATTGTTGCCTCATTTAAGCCTGTGGATAAGGATTTTCGTGTAGCCGTAAGTAGGCAGCCAGCAAACGACTCTCTATTTAGGTCAGCTGAAGAAGATGTGGATATACTCTGGCAGGAGTACGACAGGCTGGCATCGCGTACCCAGGAGTTTGCTACCAAACTAGAAGCGCAACAAGAGCACATTGATCAGCTAGAGAATGTGCTTAATCAGATAACGCCGTTACCTCGACATGTTAAAAAAGCGATTAGGCACAAGCTCAAGAGAGTTACCCGTAAGACGGCACACAAAGGGACGACATCGTGAAAAACTACACAGTTTCCTATGCCCAAAATCGAGAAGACATTATTCTAAGTTGTTTTTTTGATGATGACGAAAAGGGATTCTATGTCGACGTAGGAGCCAATGAGCCCATGCACGAATCCGTTACCAAGTATTTCTATGACAGAGGTTGGCACGGTATTAACATCGAACCAATTCCCAGGCTGCATCAAAAGCTAGTCATTCAACGGCCCAATGATATCAACCTACCTATCGGCGTAAGTAAGAAACCGGGGCAATTTACTTTGCACTACTACCCGAATGGCGATGGGCTGTCTACTATGTCGGAAACCATGGCGTCTAGCTACAGGACGGGAACATCCAAGTTTACGGAAGTCGAAGAGGAGATTGTGGTCGATACGTTACCTCTCAAGGATATTTTTAAAAAACACGTCAAAAATAATCAAATTTACTTCATGAAAGTTGATGTTGAAGGCTTTGAGTATGAAGTGCTATCGGGCAATGACTGGGAAAAGTATCGCCCGCAAGTAATATGTATTGAGGCCAATCATGTCGATAAAGATTGGCGTCCGTTGCTCATTAAGCAAAATTATAGCCTTGTCTTCGCCGATGGTCTAAATGAGTATTATGTGGATAATAGCACCGACCGGGCTAAAAAATTTGATTATGTTAAGGGAGTAATTTTCAGAGAGCCGATTGTTAATTTTAGGTTATTAAAGGATTTCAAAGCTCACGATGATTTAGTAACAACGCTCGAAAAAAATAATACCGAGCTCAGGGCGGAACTAGAGAAGTCGCAAGCCGAACGGCAGCAGCTACAACATAGTTTTAACGAAATTGCTTCGCTGCGCCGGCACGTTAAGCGGAATGTCAAACACAGGTTGAGCCATGTTGATCATGCAATCCAACAAAAGCTTATTAAAGCGAACAATTTTAAGCCGATGCCGCTACCTGATTCGCTCCCCACAACTGCCAAAGAAAGATTATCATTAGCGCACCTCAATGATCAGACTGATTTTACTCGCTTTAATGAATCGCCCAAACAGCACCCAGCACTGCCAGCGTATCGAAAGGCTCGCAAACTTGTGAATAAAACGAGGAAAGGGCTATGAAACATAGGTTAATTATTGACGGCCAAATATTCCAGACACCAGCTTGGGACAGAGGTATGGGCAAATACTCACTCGAACTTATTGCGCAGTTGGATCAATCGGGAAGAAAGCAATGGGATTCAATTGAACTCTTGCTTTCAACACAGCTGCCAACGCCTTCTGAAGTGATTGCCGAGCTCAATCGAAGGACCAGTAGCCTCTTGATTGCAAATTTAAACCTACTCGCAAACACTGGGGTGAGCGCGGATGTTGCTCGCCATAATAGGCAAGCGGTTGATGATTATATAGGTAAAAGTAAAACGCAAACTGTCGATTATCTAATATTGTCGCTGATGCAGAATGAGATCTATCCAACTTTCCCATCAGCTAGAGGTGTTAAAAAGGCATTGTTGTTCTACGATCTTATTCCACTTATGCTGCCTAATGCCTATCTCAGTGATGCAGTAGCAAGAAAAAAGTACTTAACAAAATTTCCGGAACTACTGAACGCAGATGTCTATTTGGCAATCTCAAAAACTGCTGCAAACGACCTAACAATGCTGCTTGGAGTAGATACGGAGCGGGTGATTAGTATTGATGGCGGACCTATCCGTCATGCTGCGACTAGCAAAAAAATCAACATACCATGGCCATTCATCCTTATGCCAACAGGCAATGACCCACGCAAAAATAATAAGCGCGGTGTGGAGGCCTTTGCTCGATTTAATGAAGAACGTGGAAATAATTACAGCCTGGTCGTAACATCATTTTTTGATGAACAAGAAATCGCTTCGCTGCGTGAGTTGTCCGACAAGACAATATTCACAGGCAATATAAGTGGCGAGGAACTTAACTATCTATACAACGAGGCTGATGGTTTGTTTTTCCCTTCGGAATATGAGGGACTTGGCTTGCCAATCTTAGAAGCGGTTGAGGCAGGTAAGCCAGTAGCCTGTTCGAACGTTTCCGTCTTTCGTGAAATTGCCGAAGACGCGTTCCACCTATTTGATCCTCATTCTGTTGCCGACATGGCTCAGGCGTTGACTGACATGATTGAAAAGCCTTGTCAAGACAAGGATCGCTATCAAAAAATTATAGAGACATACACGTGGCAAAATACGGCAAATAAACTGAGCCAAGCTATCTCCCGTGCTCAGACGGGCGGAGAGAAGATTGTTACGAAGATTGCTATGTTTGGCCCCGCTCCGTCGAGCAAACCTGCTGGTGAATACTTATTGCTCGGGCACGCTGAGCTTAGCAAACGGTACAGAGTCGATTACTATGTGGGTAAAAACCAAGAGAAGGAAACGGCCCGAGTGGATTTTCTCCCCTATGTTGCCAAGGAAGCCGTACTTAAGCCCGGTCTTGGTTTTAGGATTTCGACATATGACAAAATCTATCATGTCATTGATGGCACAACCGCTTCCACGACGGCATTGTTTGCTGCTCTAGCGGTGCCTGGAATTACTATCTTGGCCGAAACCCAACTAGATACCGTATGGGAAGAAATGGTTGCGCAAGGCCTAATTGATAAATCACGATATTCGTTAGAGGTTCAGCTGAGCAAAGACTTTCCGGTCAAAGGGGCCAAGTTTTTAGTCTCACTTATTGCCGCACAGCAAGTGATCGTGGTATTTAGTAAAACAGCAAAACATATGATTGAGGCAGTAGCCGAAAAGCTTGGCTCGGAAACGGTCGTATGGATTATTGAGCGTCCAAAAGCAGCTCCAGTGTACGAGGGCGCTGGCTTAAACAGACGCTCGGACCAGAAGGCTTACGAGGCCTTTGCAGAATCACTCGTAAATATAGCAAAGGATAGCGATGGGTAGGTTGATAATAGATATTAGCGAGCTTGCGCAGTGGGAAGGTAGATTAACCGGAGTCCCTCGGGTTATGAACGAGTTGGCTACACGATTTGCTCTTGGTAGCAGTATATTTGTGTCTTGGGATGGAAGGCAGCACCGTTATACTGAAATCAACCTGGATCAGTTAGGCGAGCAGCCCCCAGCTCCAGTTGTATCCGAGAGATCAGGTTTCGTGGAAACGGCCAGAAAGATCAGGCGTCGCTTGCCTATTCCAGATAAAATACTCACGGTGTCTGAGAGAGCCATCCGTAAGCTTCTAACAACTACGCCTCCTAACTATTCCGACTTAGCCCCGTCCATTGCGTTGGGGCGAGGCGATGTCTTGTTTGTCTTAGCTGATTGGCACGGTAGCGATCCAGAATTTGTGAAGTATCTCATAGATCTGAATGCCACAGGCGTGAAGTTGGTGCAAATGGTGTATGATCTATTGCCAATCGTCACGCCACAATATTCTGGGCATGCAACCGAGAGTTTGACTGTCTATAGTAAGGCAATCTATCCGCTCTGTGACCTTATCCTGGCAATCTCTCAGCACACCAAAAAAGATGTTGCAAGTTGGCTGAGGCAGAACAAACTTGCTATACCGAAGATCGAGGTTATTCGCCTTGGTGATGACTTTGAGCTTGCTAGTCCGGTAAAGCCTGGCAACGCGTACTTTGATGGCAGTGATAAGAAGTTCTTGCTGTGTGTGGGCACTATTGAGGCTCGCAAGAACCACACGCTGCTGTATTACACATATAAGCTCGCTATTCAAAAAGGTATTGAGCTACCCGATCTAATTATTGTTGGCCGCCGTGGCTGGAAAAGTGACGATATATATGAAATGATGACAAAGGACCCGGAGATTAAAAGCAAGTTCATCATTTTAGAGAAAACAAGTGACGAAGAACTCTCGTGGTTGTACGAACACTGTTTATTCAATATATACCCAAGTTTCTACGAGGGCTGGGGCCTACCAATTGCTGAAAGTATTGCCCACGGTGCCGCATGTATATGTAGCAATACCAGTAGTATGCCTGAAATAGCCGGTGACCTCATTACATACTTTAGCCCGTATTCGACCGAAGAATGCCTAAAGGCTATACAAAATATATTAAAACCTGGAGCTATTGCGGCTGCGAAGCGTAGAATAAAAGCATACAGGCCTGTATCGTGGGACGAGACAGCAGCGCTTGTTAAGGAATCTATCAAGGAGCTTCATGTCAAAGATTAAAGTATTGCACGTAACCACACATGATGAAGAGTGTGGTATCGCCAAGTATCAAGAACAGTACATACAGGGGATGAAGAGTGTCGAAAATGTTGAGAATGTAATATTCCCGTATTCGCCAAACAAGATGAAGAATATGACGGCCCAAGAATTCGCACCAGTTCTCAAAGAGTTCTCCGAGCAACTAAAGTCATTTGACATGCTTCATATCCAGCATGAGTTCTCTTTCTATAAGCATGACGAGCTCAGCAGTTTTATTACTGAGGCACACCGCCAACACAAGAAAACGCTCATGACTATTCACACGTCACCTGAGGCCGGGTTCCCTAAGACTGCTGTAAGTGCTGGAGGTTTTGGGCCGAGGAGCATACTCCATCGTTTACGTGCAAAGCGAGCTAAGAAGCATTTTGACCGCGTGCACCTCAAGGCCATGCGCATGGTGAATCAGGTAATTGTACATAATACAGTTACGCTCAAAGCATTAGTTAAGTACGGAGTGCAGGAGGACCGTATTATTCGGATAACAATGCCAGTGCCTGAACTGTCCTTTGATCTAAAGACCACTGAGATTAAAGATAATCTTAACCAGAAAGATGGCGACATTATCTACTGTACCGTAGGATTTTTGTCGAAAAATAAAGGGATAACACATGCTATAAATGCGCTAGAGTTTCTTCCAAGCAACTACAAATTAGCAATTATTGGTGGCGCTCATCCATCTGGTGAGAACGCCAAGTTCTACGATGATGTTTGCGACCTGATTATCAAACGCGGTCTCAAAGAACGTGTTTATATTGCTGGTTACGTAGAGCAAGACGAGAAACTTAATGCTTTGATACGAGAGTGTGATATATGTGTATATCCTTATGACAGGGTCTATTACGGAGGGGTGACCTCCGCAGCTCTTAATAATGCTATAGCTAACTACAAGCCAGCTATAGCTTATCCAACGGATTCAATTATGGAGATGAATCAGCAGCAACCCGTGGTTCAGCTGACTGACTCCTTTAATTACTATGAACTTGCGCGCGAGATTATTCGTATCGACAGAGGAAAGCAAGAGGAACTGTCTAAAAAATATGCCGCTAAATTCGGATACGCAACGGAAGCACCTAAGTTCGGTGATATTTATCGCCAGCTTTTGAAGTAGTTTCCTTATGCAAAACACGAAAACAAACATTAGACTTCATATTCTAGCACTGCTGCTATGCATGATTGTCGCCGGCATAGCTACGTACATATTAGGACAGGACCTAAACTGGGATCTATTAAATTACCACTGGTATAACCCTTGGGCGCTTTTCCATCACCGATTTTTATATGACATACAGCCTGCCGGCGGTGGGACATTTATCAATCCTTTACTAGATCTCCCGAATTACCTCTTGCGTTCACAGTTCAAGCCCGTGATTGCAGGAACACTTCTAGGTGCCATACAGGGCATTAATGGCTGGCTTGTCTTTGAGATAGCCAATAACTTACTAAAAGACTATATCAAGCGATACGTTTTCAGATTCGTTATTGCGTTAGCGATTGGTGTAGTGTCATTATTCGGCGCTACGGGCATATCTGAGCTGGGAAACAGCATGGGAGACAATCTGACGAGCCTGTTGATCTTGGCTGCCCTGTTACTCCTTCTTACTTCCTTCGATACACTCAAAAAACCAGGGATGCCTCGGCGTCTAAGGTTCTATGGATACGTATTAGCAGGCATTGCCGTAGGCCTCAAGCTCACCAGCCTTGTATTTGTTATCCCGCTTTTTATCGGTGGGTTTCTTATGAAAGGTAATAACAGAACAAAGATTCGTGAGAGCGTATGGCACGTGTTTGCGATTCTTGCAGGGCTGGTGGCCGCCACCGGCTACTGGTCTTTTGAGCTTTGGAGGCATCTTGGCAACCCGATATTTCCATACTATAACGGGGTATTTAAGTCAGCCTATATGCCAAGCGTAAATCTATCCGATAGAGTCTGGTTCCCGACGAATCTTGTTGATACGCTGTTCTATCCCTTTACCTTCGCGCACGTACCAGATAATCCTCTACGGCCTTACTTTAGGGATCCGAGACTGGCAGTCCTTTTTGTAATTGTACTGGCTGCAGGGGCTTACTTTCTGATAGAGCGTTTAGTCTTTAAGTCATGGCCCAAGTTGCGATTGACTCGCAAAGAAGGCGTTTTTTGGATATTTGTCGTCCTGTCTTATGTTTTTTGGCAAAAACAGTTTGCGTACTACCGCTACTTACTTCCGTTAGAGCTTATAAGTCTGACCGCCATAGCTCTAGCTACATATAAAATAATTAGTAGCAAAAGACTGGCTACATGTGCGCTGGTCATTACTTTTGGCCTGATTACCGCCTACACTATTCCTGCAAACTGGGGGCGCATACCATGGCAATCGGAGGATTTCGGACCTAATTTAAGCGGCCAGCTAAGCTATGCGAATGGAACTGTTATCATGGCTCCTGCAAACCCATTAGGCTTTCTGGTGCCGTATCTGCCGGCCGGTAGCCGTGTCATAAGCGTAGCAGCTTTCGACACAATAACTCCAGCACAGAAGCACCTTGTCGTGTCGGCTATCCAGCAGGATCAGGCTCACCATAAAGCTTTTTATGGAATCGAGACCACAAACGGTGTTGTCACTGAAACGAAGTATTTCCGCGAAGCTGGCTTTGTGAATAGTGAATGCACGCCGCTAAACACGTATGTGAGCCAGTATCTGTATAGTGGCGCCTTGGGCTACAAGATATGCAGCCTTACGAAGCTATAAAACTACCGGACGGTGACGTCGAAAAAGGTCCAGGCGTCGTTAAAAACGCCGTTAGCCGTGCCTTCAACTACTGGATTAAAGAATTCTCGATAAACACCAGGAGAAAGGTTACTTGGAGCGCTCAGATTAAAATTGAACTTCGCAATCTGCCCCGGCTGCACCACATGCTGGTTACTAGCTAAGGTCGTACCATCTGATTCATACACCGCTGCAAAGTTCACTGCAGGGCGGCTGGGAGTGGGCCAACCGCTGCTAAAACCACTGTTGCGATTGAGGTTGTGCGATGTAGCAAGGTGAACTGGATTGGTGCCAGCTGGGCCTTGCGATTTCGAAGTATCATCATACCAGGCAACATTACCGTTATTCTTATAAGTCAAGAATGCAGAAGTCTGACCACCTCGTACAATAGTCGGATATGAGGATTGGGTCGTGCCGTTGATGTTGTAAATAGAGGGCTGCAGGGTTGCATCGATGAAGGTCCACGCCTTTGGAAAGAGGCCATCTGCCGTTCCTTCTGCCACCGGCTGGAAAAACTCGCGGTAAACGCCAGGATTGGCGTTGGTTGCCGGTTTGATATCGAACTGGAACTTCGCAACTTGCCCCGGCTGCAC
>DASVMD010000055.1:0-9841 GCA_036384495.1 Saccharimonadales bacterium (SeqCode) | reverse complement strand
TGTGCTTATTGCGCCAGACGCCCAAAATAGCGGTTTTACCGGCGGCTTGCGATTCGCTGACGGCCGTGGCGAGCGTGGCCAGTAGCACGTCGCTGTAGCTACCTGGTTTAGCCTGCGCCTGAAATTGACTCACCAGCGCTGAAATACTTTCCAACCGTTTGGCACTCAATGTGCTGCCAAAAATCTCATCCAACAACGGCTGCAATGCGACGTACTCAGCCTCATTCGCTTTAATTTGCTTCCGCAGCGCCGCCGGCGTAAGACCAGCCTGCTTAAAAGCACGAATTGCCTCTTCCACGGCGTGCTGCCGAATAAAACGATCATTCTCATCGCGAATGGCCAGCTGGTGCCGAAACGGTAGTCGCGCCAACAATGATTCAAGCACCGTAAATCGCCCCAAATCGTCGAGCGGCTTCAAGGCACGTTCTTGGCTGAACTGCTCAGGATTAGTATTAATAAGCCACGAGCCAAAACTGTGGAAGGTATGCACAGCTACTTCCCCGCCAATTGGACCCATCACCCGCGCCATTCGGGCACGCATTTCGCTGGCGCCAGTCTCGGTATATGTCAGGCACAAAATATTGCTCGGAGCCGCATTACCCAGAGACACAATTTTACCGGCACGGGTGCTGAGCAGCTGCGTTTTCCCAGTTCCCGGCCCCGCAATCACTAAAAGCGGCCCGTCAATGGTATCGACAGCCTGTTTTTGCTTAGCATTCAGCAACTTGTACGCTGCGGCAAAATCTCCCTGCATACCTCTATTGTAGCAGCGGTACAGTCCAAAAAGGCTTATTTTATAGAGGAAGCAGCGCAGACTTCGCAGTCATCGTCGACGCTGAATTCGGTGAGGAATTGCTTACTGGCGCGTTTCCACGGCTCTAGATCGTGAAAACCGATGAGGTTCGCAGCTTCGCGTAAAGCGTAACCTGTCCAACCGGCAAATTTCAGAGGTCCCCACACTACGGCTGCCCACCTAGGGCC
This sequence comes from Saccharimonadales bacterium (SeqCode), assembly GCA_036384495.1. GTDB lineage: Bacteria > Patescibacteriota > Saccharimonadia > Saccharimonadales > UBA4665 > JAQGHB01. The sequence goes on along the minus strand of DASVMD010000055.1, from coordinate 8,860 downwards.
AGCAGGAATAACCGAAACTGGTTGCTTGGCGCTGTAACTCTTAAAATTCTTGCCAGAGGCTCGACGACGTAAATTGCGCGCCACAAACGTACCGTCGCGGAGGGCGGTTTGCGCCAGGCCGCTGTACGGCGTATTGGCGTTGTCGCCCAGCACAAAGATATCGGGCTCAGCTTGCAAGTACACATCCACGGCGACCTTGCCGCGGCTCATCAGCACGAACTTGTTAGCGGCAAAAAATGGGTGATTGGTAACACCGGCAGTCCAAATAACAGTGTGGCTGCGGATCGGTCGGCCACTGACCGTTAACTCATCGGCGGTCTCGGCCTGCACGACGCTGCCTAGATATAATTTGATGCCTAGGCGCCGCAATTGACGCCGTACGGCTCGCGAGGTCTCTTTAGGCATACGTGGCAATAATCGTGGCGCTGCTTCGATCAAATCAATATGTATCTTGCGCCTTGGCAACCCGTGCAGTTTCATAATATGTTGCAAGTAACCTGGAAGCGCGCCGGCGAGTTCTATCCCCGTTGGACCGGCGCCTACAATAACGTAGTTAAGATCTGGCTGGCGTTCGCTGGCCAGTTGGTCGTGCAGATGCTTTTTAAAGCGTGCTACCTCTGACTGAGTTTTGATGCCGTACGAATACTCTGGCAAGCCAGGAATACCGAAGTAATTAGTAACCACGCCTAGCGCCAAAATGAGTGTATCGTAGCCCAGCGTTTGCCCGTCAGCGGTAGTAATGGTTTTGGCCTTGCGATCTAGGGTGACGGCGCTCCCGCCGGCTAGCGTCACATTTTTTCCGGCAAAAATCGTTTCCAAAGGAATGCTGGAGTTGGCCCGTTTGCCACCGGTGGCGGTGTGGTACAGCGTTGGATAGTAACGTAAATCCGTATCTTCGGTGAGTAAGGTGACACTAAAGCGGTCGTCATCGGCCAGCTCCAGGGCTGCTTTTACTCCCCCAAAGCCCCCGCCGACGATCAAAACATGTTCTGTATGTGCCATTCTGCTTACGATTATAACAGATGCGGTACAATGTATCAGATGAAGATACTGTTTATTACGCGCAAATTCCCTCCGAGCACCGGTGGCATGGAATTATTTGCCTACGACTTGTCGAACGCTCTGGCTACTAAGACAGAGGTCAAATTGATCAAATGGGGCGGCACCGGGCGCGTTAAGGCCGTGCTGGTGGCCATTCCCTATCTGACGCTTCGAGCCTTTTTTGCCCTGTTGGGCGGTAAAATCGATGTGATTCACGTCCAAGACGGTGTTTTGGCGCCGATTGGCTATCTGTTATCGCGACTTTTTCGCAAGCCGTTCACGGTGGTGATTCACGGACTTGATCTAACATTCAAGAACAGATTATTTCGGGCTGTGGTGCCGTGGTCTGTTCAGCGGGCTTCGGTGGTATTCTGCATCAGCCAAGCGGCAGCGGACGAGGCGCTCAGGCAAGGTGTCGCAACAGATAAGATCCAGATTATCCCTTTGGCCGTAGCCGACAAAAACTACGATAAGGCTACTCGCGCCAGCCTACTCAAAGAGTTGAAGCTACCAGACGACAGCAAAATTCTCCTCACCGTTGGCCGATTAGTAAAACGTAAAGGCGTGGCCTGGTTTATCTTGCACGTCTTGCCCGGCCTGGTAGAGCGGTATCCAAAACTTATGTACGTGGTGGTCGGCGAAGGTGTTGATCGCCCCGAAATCGAAGAGGCGATCAACGCCAGCAATATGAGCAACCACGTACGCTTATTGGGACGCGTCAGCGATGCAGTAGCGGCCGCTGCCTACAACGGCGCCGATGTATTCGTCATGCCTAACATTAACGTGCCCAACGATGTCGAAGGCTTTGGGCTGGTACTCCTCGAGGCCTCAATGTGCGCGCTGCCAGTAGTGGCCGCTAACACCGAAGGCATCAAAGACGCGGTAACGGCCAATAAAAACGGCGTGCTTGTCGGCGTAAAAGATACCGAAGGCTTTAGGCGCGAAATCAGCCACTTCTTAGATAATCCCAAAGCAGCCCAAAAGTTCGGCCAAACCAGTCGCGCATTTACACAGATGACCTACCGGTGGGATGTTTTAGCCGATCGCTACATCGAGCAATACCGGAAGCTTGCTAACAGAGACCAAAACCCTTAAGCTTAAGACATGGATGAAATTATCGCCGAGCTTAAAAAAGCCGGCTTTCGGGGCGAAACCGATACGTCGCCAGCAACGCTTGATACGTATAGTCATGACGCCTCGATGTTTGAGCTGCGACCAAAGTTAGTTATCACGCCACGCGATGCCCAAGACGTTGAAAAGGCCGTAACACTCGTGGCAGCCCAAAAAACCAAAGACCCTACTTTGAGCCTTACAGCTCGCAGCGCCGGCACCTGCATGTCTGGCGGTGCCATCAATGACTCGATAATCGTTAATTTCCTGACGCACTTCAAAAATATTGAGCATGTTACCCCTACGAGCGCGCAAGTCCAACCAGGTGTGTTTTATCGAGATTTTGAACCCGAAACACTCAAACACAATGCCCTGATGCCCAGCTACCCTGCTTCCCGTGATCTGGCCAGCGTCGGTGGCATGGTCAACAACAATTCCGGAGGCGAAAAATCGCTGGAATACGGCAAAACCGAAGATTTCGTGACACAGCTGGACGTCGTGTTTGCGGACGGCGTTAAGCGCGTCGTCAAGCCGCTCACTAAAGCCGAGCTCGATAAAAAAATGCAGCAAAAAGATTTCGAGGGCCGGGTTTACCGCGATATTTTCAAGTTGGTCGATACGCACTATGATCAAATCAAGGCAGCCAAACCACATGTCACTAAAAATTCCACTGGCTACAATCTGTGGGATGTCTGGGACCGTGAAACTGGCGTGTTTGACCTGACAAAACTGATTGTCGGCGCTCAGGGCACGCTTGGCTTCGTGACTGATATTCACTTCCGTCTAGTGCCGACCCGCAAGCACTCCGGCCTGCTGGTATTATTCTTAAAAAACACCGATGATTTGGGCGAGATCATCCCCAAAGTGCTGAAATCCAAGCCGGCCACCTTTGAGTCGTTTGATGACGCAACTATGTTCTTGGGCATCAAATTCATGCCAAGTTTCCACAAAATGTTGGGCTGGGGTGGCGTGCTCAAGTTGCTCATTAGTTTTATCCCAACAGGACTGCAATTTGTGCGCGGCATTCCAAAATTAATCCTCATGGTAGAGTTTAACGGCGAAACCGAAGACGAAGTTCGCGCCAAAGTACGCGCTCTGCACGCCGAGCTTAAGCAGCACCGCGCCCGCTACGAAATCAACGGCTTCGAAGAAGACGCCACCGAAGGCAAATCCGAAAAGTTCTGGCTGATGCGCCGCTACAGTTTCCAGCTGTTGCGCAGCAAAGTCAAAGATAAGCACACGGCGCCGTTTATTGACGATTTTGTGGTGCCACCGGAACATCTCACGGCATTTTTGCCGCAACTACGGGCTATCATTAAAAAATATAAGCTATTCGCCACCATTGCCGGACACATGGGCGACGGCAACTTCCACGTTATTCCGCTCATGAAGCTCGAAGACCCCAAAGACCGTAAAAAAATCCTGCCAGCCATGAAAGCCGTTAATAATTTAGTGCTCAAATATGGCGGCTCTCTCTCTGGCGAGCACAACGACGGCCTGGTGCGCGGCCCCTGGCTCAAAATGATGTACGGCGAGGACATGCTCAAGATTTTCCAGGAAGCCAAAGACATCATGGACCCCCAGCATATCTTCAATCCCCACAAAAAAGCCAACGCCGACTGGGAATACAGCTTCGGCCACATCCGCGACCATTTTTAGCTTAAATTTTTCTTAAACTGTATAGCGCGCTTGGCCGTTCAAGTTTATACTGGATACATAATGACTTTCATAAACGATACTTTACAGCTTGATCGACTTGAGACGGCTATTTCTGATCTTAGGGCTGTAGTAACGACCGGTTTTAGCTCCGTCAATAGTCGCTTAGATACTTTGGAAGTACATCAGCAAGAAACAAACAAATGTCTGACATCGCTTGAAGGCACCGTCAAAGCGCACCACAATGACATCAAAGAGCTGTATTTTATGGTAGCTGGTCCGCAAGAACGTACCGTTTAGGCTAGCAAGCCGCCGACTGATAGCATTACCGATAGTGTGCTGATCATAATTAACGAAAACAAGAACATAGATTTGCCCCAGGCGTAATCGCTGGCAGTTCCAAAGGTTGAAAAACCTTTCCAGAACCATAGAGCGCCGAGCGTAGACATGATAATTACATAGACAACACCGGTATAGCCGCCAACGGTCAACCCGATATTAAGTAGTACGAATACCGGGATAAAACCTAGTATTTGCATTTTTGTGGCGCGGGCCGAATGGACGACGGGAAACACCGGTAATCCGGCAGCCTTGTATTCTTTACGGCGAAAAAGTGCAATCGAGTAAAAGTGCGGCATCTGCCAAAAGACTAAGATAAGAAACAATAATACCGCGGCGACGTCAAAGCGGCCACTGACAGCCACGTAACCGGCAACCGGTGGCAGAGCGCCCGGTACGCAGCCGACCAGGGTACCCCAGTAGGTGCGCCGTTTAAAATAACCGTACACCACCACGTACATGCAAAACGCCGCCGCGCCCACGGCCAGCACGAGCATGTTTGTGTAAGCGGCCAGGATATAAAAACCCGAAAGTCCGAGCACGCTGCCGTATATCAACGCGTTACGTACGCTCACCCTGCCAGTGACCAAGGCGCGTTTTTTGGTGCGAGCCATGCGAGTGTCGATACCGCGGTCGATCACGTTGTTAAACACGCAGGCCGAGGCGATCACCAGGGTCGTGCCTTCAATCAAAAACCAGAAGAGCGCCAGGTTAAAAGTGTGATGTTGGGCGCAAGCCAGCAAAAATCCGTCAGCCGCAGCCAGCACATTGCCGCGAATGATGCCGGGCTTCGTGAGTTGGCGGTAGGTCTTAATGGTTTCGCGCATTACAGCCCCTCATGATCGTGTAAATAGGTGTTTTCTTCGGCTGGCGACATCATGTGGTAGTTCAGATTGTCCATGATCCACAAGCTACCAAACACTAAAATTGCCACCGTCATGACCATAAAGCCAAATGCCAGGAGCTTCCATCGCGGCTTCGTCTCGGTGCCAAGGTGCAAGAAAAAGATCAGCTGCACCAAAAACTGTACGAGCGCCATAACGATGATTATCACGAGCAGGGTGTGCCGCATGGCGCTGTGATTTACAACCAGCAAATACGCCAGCACCGTTAGCGCAATCGACAGCACAAACCCCAGCGTATACGACGCCAGGTTGCCGGTCGGCGGCTCGTGATGCGATACAATAGCGCGCTTGTTCATGCCGCCCCCACCAGATACACAATGGTAAAAATAAAGATCCAAATGACGTCCAAAAAGTGCCAAAACATGCTGAGTAGCGTCAGCCGCCTCGCTGTGTTGGTGGTCAGGCCTTTTTTGGCAACTTGCACAAGCAGCACCACCATCCAGATAAGACCAGTCGCAATGTGCAGTCCGTGCGTGCCTACCAGTGTAAAGAACGAAGACAGGAAGCCGCTCCGACGCCAGCTGTTGCCTTCTTGAGCCAGATGGTGGAATTCGGATAACTCCATGCCTAGGAATGCCGCACCGAGCGCAAACGTGACTGCAAATAGTAACAACACAGCCCGCTTGTCACGCCGATGCACGGCTAACATCGCAAGACCGCAGGTATAACTGCTTACCAGCAGGATTATGGTTTCGATTAGGACGAAATGTAAGCTAAATAACTCTTTGCCAGAGGGTCCGCCGTAGGTGTTATTGCGTAGGACCGCAAAGGCTGCAAACAGGCTGGCAAATAGCACGCAGTCGGTCATGAGATACGTCCAAAACCCAAACAGCGTTTTGGTGTTGTTTTCGTGTTCGGCGAGGCTTAATGACTTACTCATGCGTAGCGCCTCCTGGCTTTTTCTATCTGCTCAACTTCGCGCGCCGGAATGACATATTCGCTCTCGGCATCAGAGGTGGTACGAATAATAACCGAGGTAATAACACCCAAAAGTCCCACAACCCCCAGCCACAAAATATGCCAAATCACCGCAAAGCCAAACAGGAACGCGAATCCGGCGATCAACAGGCCCATACCGCTGTTTTTGGGCATCAGAATATCTTCGTAATGCGGTTTTTTGCCGGCTTTGCCAGACTGTTTGTCTGCCCAGAATTGATCGCGCTCGGAAACAGTTGGAATCACGGCGTAGTTGTACACCGGCACCGGCGAAGCAGTGGACCACTCCAGCGTGCGGCCGTTCCAGGGGTCGCCAGTTTTGTCGAGATGCTGCTTGCGTTGCAGTATGCTGACCACAAACTGCAAAACCTGTAAGCCAATCCCGAGGCAAATAATTAGCACGCCAATCCCAGCCACAATGAACAGCCCCTGCCAGCCCATGGATTTATCGTAGTGATCGAGACGGCGCGTAGCGCCCATCAGGCCAAGAATATACAGAGGCGTAAAGGCGGTGGTGAAGCCCACCAGCCAGCACCAAAACGCGTATTTGCCAAGCCGCTCATTGAGCGTAAAACCAAAGATTTTCGGGAACCAATAGGTGATACCCGCCAAATAGCCAAACACCACGCCACCGACAATCATCATGTGGAAATGCGCCACCAGGAATAGGCTGTTGTGTACCTGAAAATCGATAGCGGGCACGGACATCAGGACGCCGGCCAGCCCACCAATGCTAAAGATCACCACAAAACCGATAAACCACAGCATCGGCGTCGCAAACAAAATGCGGCCTCTGAACATAGTGAATAGCCAGTTGAATATTTTGACACCTGTCGGAATGGCAATAACACCGGTCATGATGCCAAAGAACGCATTCACATCGGCACCGGCGCCCATGGTAAAGAAGTGGTGCAGCCACACCAGGAACGACAGCGCCGTAATGGCCAGCAGCGCCCAGACCATGGAGGTGTAGCCAAACAGCCGCTTGCGCGCAAAGGTGGCCACGACTTCGGAGTACACCCCAAAGGCCGGCAGCACCAGAATGTACACCTCCGGGTGCCCCCAGGCCCAGATCAAGTTAATGTACATCATAGGATTGCCACCAAAATCGGAGGTGAAAAAGTGCATGCCCAACGAACGATCCAGCGCCAACATGGCTAGCGTGGCGGTCAAGATCGGAAATGCAAAAATTACCAGCGACATGCTGCACAGCACGCTCCAGACGAACATCGGCATCTTCATGAGTGTCATACCGGGAGCACGCATTTTAAGGATCGTCACAATAAAGTTAATGCCCGACAGCAGCGAGCCGACCCCGGCAATCTGCAGACTCCATATCCAGTAATCCACGCCGACGCCCGGACTGTACCGCAACTCCGACAACGGCGGATAGGCCAACCAGCCGGCGGCCGAAAAAGCTCCCACCACCAGCGACAAATTCACGAGCACCATGCCCGCGGCATACAACCAGAAGCTAACCGAATTCAGGAACGGAAACGCCACGTCGCGAGCACCAATTTGCAGGGGCACGATCAGGTTGATCAGCCCAAACATCAGCCCCATCGCCACAAAAAAGATCATCATGGTGCCGTGCGCCGAGAAAATCTGCTGAAAGTGATCGGACGACACGATACCATGCGATGAGCCCACGGAGGTCGCTTGCTGCACCCGCATCAGACAGGCATCGGCTACGCCGCGTAGCAACATGACCAGTGCGATCACAATGTACATAACCCCGATTTTCTTAGGATCGAGCGAGGTCAGCCAATTTTTATAAAGCCAGGTCCAGCGCTTGGTGTAGGTTAGCAGCGCCACCAAGGCCACTGCTCCACCGACAACGGTCAAAGCCCCGCCCGCAGTAATGGCGTCATGCGGAAACGCATCCAGCGTCAGCCGGCCGAGCAGCCCCGCAAATAAATTCACCGCATTTCCCCCATATCCGTATTTGACATACCCATCCCGTCGTTCATGTTAGGCATCATATATTTCATGAGTATCGTATCATACAGTTTGCTGTCGGGATTAGAGTAATTGCGCGGCGCAGCTTGTTTGCTTGGCAGCGCCAAGGTCGCGTATTCCCCTAACGTTAGCGGTGTGGCGGAATGCCGCGTATTTTTTACCCAAGATGTAAACTCATCTGCCGTTTTGGCGTGAGCGGTAAATCGCATATCCGCAAAGCCCTCACCGCTTAAATTGGCCGATGATCCCTTAAAATCGCCGGTTTTATCGGCCATAAGGTGGAGCTGCGTATTCATGCCGGCCATGGCGTACACCTGCCCGCCCAGCTGCGGTATCCAAAAAGAGTTCATGGGCGCATCGGCCGTGATCTGGAAGTTCACCGGTGTTTTTTCGGGTATGTACAGCGCATTGACGCTGGCCACGTGCTGCTCCGGGTAGATGAACAGCCACTTCCACTCCAGAGCCACCACCTGGACCTGTAGCGGCTTCCCCGTGCTCGCCAGTGTCTTATACGGGTCAAGACTATGGCTGCTATTCCAGGTCAGCACCGACACGATGCCAATAATGATCATCGGAATCAACCACCAGATGGTTTCGGCAATTCGGCTGCCATCCAGCTCGGGGCTATAGGCGGCCTTGGCGTTGCCTTCGCGGTAGTGCCAGGCAAAGCCAAATAACAACCCAAACACCGGAACAATTACCAGGAGTCCCAGCAGCGTGATAATGATTAACAGATGCCGCTCCTGCGATCCGACCGGCCCGGCGGAGTTTAAGACCGCAAAATTGCTATGTCTGAGTGCCACCGCAGCCGCGAGGCCTGCAAATGCCAGTACCACCACCCCCAGCCACACTTTTCTCAAACCACTCATGCTTTCTCTACTATAGCATCTTGGGTGGCTGTCTAGCACATTTAA
>DASVMD010000054.1:0-7990 GCA_036384495.1 Saccharimonadales bacterium (SeqCode) | reverse complement strand
AGGAGAGCCAGAAAGACCATCGACTGCTGTTGGTGCTAATAAGCCGACCATGATAATCCAGGGCTGGATGAGCGCGGCAACAAAAGTGAGCTTGAAGGTATCCATCCAGGTAAATTTCCGTGGCATACTATCCTCCTAGTTGGTCGAGCTGAGCGATGCGGCGCTTAAAACGCTCAGCACCAGCAAACGGCGTCGCCAAGAACGTGGCCATAATACTGCCAGCTTCGTCAAGCGAGGTATAGCGCGCCGACAAACAGAGCACATTGCTGTCGTCGTCGTTACGTGCCGCGCGTGCCTCGTTTTGATTCCAGCACAGGCTGGCTCGAATGCCCTTAAAGCGATTCGCGGCCATGCACATACCTTGGCCGCTGCCGCAGACCAAGATACCGCGGGCTTCCGGGTCGTTACTTGCAAGTAACTCGTTCACCACCTTGCCGGCAAATTGCGGAAAATCATCGCCCGCGTCGACGGTCAGATCACCTTCGTCAACGACTTCGTGGCCGGCTTTTTGCAGTGCTTCAGATAGCTTTTGCTTATATTCAAAGCCGTTATGGTCAGCGCCAATATAAATTTTCATTACTTGTGCAGCAGTCGACCAGTATCGGCTACTACCTCCACGAGGCGATTGCTGTAGCCCCATTCGTTATCGTACCAAACCATGACTTTGGCTAGATTGCCGCCAACGACTTTCGTAAGCAACAAATCCACGATGCCCGAATGGCTATTACCGATGTAATCGCTACTTACCAGCGGCTCTTCGCTGACATCGAGGATGCCTTGATAAAACGGCTCTTTGGCGGCTTTTTTGAAGGCGTCGTTGATTTCATCGACGCTGACGCTGCGTTTTAAAAGCACGGTGACATCGCTTAACGACACAACGGGGGTCGGCACGCGAATGCTAAGTCCGTCAAATTTATCGACCAGCTGCGGCAATGTCTTGGTCACGGCAATTGCGGCGCCGGTAGTCGTGGGCACGATGTTTTCGGCGGCGTTGCGGCCCTCACGTAAATCTTTGTTGGGTGCATCTTGCAAGGCTTGGCTAGCAGTGTAGCTGTGGACGGTGGTGAGCAGCGACTTTTCGACGCCAAACTCGCTGTCGAGCACGGCCATGACCGCGCCAAGCGAGTTGGTGGTGCAGCTGGCATTGCTAATAACGGTGCTGGCGGTTGCCAGCTTATCTTCGTTGGCGCCGAGCACGATGGTGTCTACGCCGTCACTCTTGCTGGGGCCAGAGATAACTACGCGCTTGGCGCCGGCTTTGATGTGTAGCTCGGCGTCTTCCTGCTTGGTAAAGCGGCCGGTGGACTCAATAACCAGGTCAACTTTTAAGTCGCCCCACGGTAGCGAGGCAGGGTCTTTTTCGGCGAGCACAACAACCTTGTGGCCTTCGACAATCAGGTGCTTTTCATCTGAATCGACATCTTTGCCGTACGTACCGTAGTTGCTGTCATGCTTGAGCAGATAGGCCAGTGTTTTGGTATCTGTTAAATCGTTAATAGCGACGATTTCTAAATCGCTACGCTCAAAGGCAATTTTAAAGGCATTTCGTCCGATTCGTCCGAAACCGTTGATGGCGACTCGTGTTTTCATGTATTTTCCTCTGTTTGTTTGATGTTGCTTATGCCTTTATTGTAGAGGCCTGGCAACAGATATGCAAGCGCTGTTAACGCTGCTTGTAGCGTTCAATGGATTCGGCAATGATCTTTTTGGCGTCTTCGATATCACCAAAACCGAGCACCTTGGTGGTACCGGGCTTTTTGAGGTCTTTGTAGTGCGTAAAATGTTCGCGAATCTGCTGTTGCCAGCGGTCGCCCAGATCGGCCAACGTCTTGACACTGTCACCCCTGTTACGATCATCTGCTGGGACAACAATAATTTTGTGGTCAGCTTCGCCGCCGTCGTCAAAGTTCATGACGCCAATAATGCGGGCTTCCAGCCAGACGCCGGTTGGGATTGGCTCGTCGCAAACCACTAAAGTATCGAGCTCGTCACCGTCTTCGTCGAGGGTTTGCGGAATAAAGCCGTAGTTGACGGGCTTCGCGTAAATGGCAGGTTCGACGCGATCGATCATAAAGGTGGCCGTTTCGCGGTGCCACTCAATTTTCAAAAAACTGCCTTGGGGGATTTCGACAACGGTGTTAAGCGTGCCATTTTGGTAGTCGCCTGGGGTCAGGACTTGGTTAAAATCAGCCATTGCTGCTCCTTCGGTTTATCTGTAAATATTGTACACTATGTACATGATAATCATTGGCCACCGTGGCGCGCGCGGACTAGCGCCCGAAAATACTATTGAAGCCTTGAAATTAGGCCTGAAACACGATGTTGACGAGTTGGAGTTCGACCTGCGCCTGACCAAAGACGGCGTCGTTATTTTGCATCATGACCCGTATATTACCGATCCGAGCGGCGAGCGCCTAACCATCAAAGACCACGGCTACGACGAACTTTTAGCTCACAAAGCCGATCTGGCCACGTTTGAGCAGGTTCTGCAAACTATTGGGCATCCGGTGCCGCTGTATGTTGAGGTTAAGCCTGGGGAGCCGACCAAGCCAATCATCAAAATTATAAAGTCCTACCTGCAACATGGCTGGCAGCCCAAATATTTTTTGCTGGGCTCATTCAGCCAAAAAACGCTGCTGGAGCTCCATGCGGCACTGCCAGATATCGAAAAGATTGTTATTGAGAAGTGGTCGGGCGTCCGCGCGCACTACCGTGCCAAGCAAGTCGGCACCAAGCGCTTGGCCATGAATCAGCGCTGGCTATGGTGGGGTTTTATACGCGCCGTAGCCCGAAGCGGTTACAAACTAACAGCCTACACGGTTAACAATCCGCGCCAGGCAGCCCGCTGGACAAAATACGGTTTATACGGCATCGTAACCGATTATCCGGATCGGTTTGAGTAGAATTATGCCCTCACCTGAGTTACCACAATCATTAAGAGATCTCGATGCTGCAGCCCAGACAGACTATATCACTGTGGTACAGCACATTTTCCAGGCAGAAAGCCCCAGCCACCCAGGACTGTTTAGCCCATCCGAATGGCTATACACAGTCATGCCCGGCATTGACATTGCCGGCGCTCAAAAAAGTACCTCTCCGGAGCATGGCACGACCTACTCTTTCTTAGCACCCGGTGTGGCCAGACTTGTGCTTTACTATCCACTTGATGCCGACAAGAAAGAAGAGAGGATTATACACAACGATGCTGGTGTGGACCGCACACTTCCCAATAAACGGCGAGAGCGGCGTCGACTCAAAAAGAACGGTGTCAGAATATTACCAATCACCAGTCCAATGCCAGGTGAGCACCGCCCTGCCGAAGCAATTTGATACACTAATAGCATGAAAATAGTTTTGGACCACATCGAGGCCGAAGCCGATAATATTCGGACCTTTTATTTTAAGCCCGAAAAACCGATCCAATTTACGGCCGGTCAGTTCGCTGAGTGGACGCTGCACCACGAGAATCCGGATGAGCGCGGCGTAAAGCGCTGGTTTACTATTTCTTCGTCGCCCGTAAGCGAGCTGGTGTCACTGACCACCAAATACGCCGGTGATGACAAAAGCAGCTCCTTTAAAAAAGCCCTGTTTGCCCTGCAGCCCGGCGCCGAGATGATCATCAGCGACGCCATGGGTGATTTCGTGCTGCCCAAACTAGTCCAAACACCGCTGGTTTTTGTTGCTGGCGGCATTGGTATTACACCGTTTCACAGCATTTTGTCCTGGCTAGCCGACACTAAAGAAGAACGCCCCATTAAGCTTTTGTACGCGGTAAATCACGAAGAAGAAATCATTTTTCAGCCCACCTTTGGCCGTGCGGGGCAGCACGCCACCATCGTGGTTAATGAGCCATCGGCTGCCTGGGGTGGCGAGCGAGGCCTCCTAACTGCCGACATGATCCTGGGGCTTGAGGAGCCTTCCGAAGACACCCTCGTATACGTATCTGGCCCCGAGCCAATGGTTGAATCGCTGCAAAAAGATCTTATCGCGCGCGGCCTCAAAAAATCCCAATTAGTAGGTGATTTCTTCCCGAACTATTCTAAAAATTATTAGACAAGATATTGCTGTTTTGCAAGAATAGGATATAATTCACAATTATGGAAAATACTAGCGATGTAGAAAATTGGGACTTTGATAAACTCAATAATGGGGCACGTGTAATACGAAGTGCTGGCGCAAGGAGTGCCATGAGTGCCACCGCTCAAGCGCTCGATAGTGGCGAGCTCAGCCTAAATTCCTCTGCCAGTGACTTTGAGCAAGTGGATAGAGCTGGCTTCATTGATGGAGCTATGAGTCAAGTAGCCGGTGAAATGGTAAAAATAGTCCCTATTAATCCGGAGACACCTCCAAGCAAAAATTAGTTTTGGATGGGGTGGTGGCGATCTTCGAGGTATTCGCGAATTTTGAGGGCTGCGGTAGCACCCTCGCCGGCAGCGGAGGCAATTTGCATGGTGGCGCCGGAGCGGATATCGCCGGCGGCAAAGACACCCTTCATGCTGGTATGCAGGTCTGGGTCGGTGAGGACAAAGCCGATTTCGTCGAGTTTTACAGGAGTTGGGGCCAGGAATTGTGAATTTGGCATGAGTCCCACAAACACGAAGACGCCGTCGGTTTCGAATTCGACTTTTTTGCCATCCTGGGTGCCGACGACTTTTTTGACGCCGGTGGCGTCACCCACGATTTCATCGGTGGTCGTACCAAGGTGTACGGTGATTTTACCCTGTTTTACGAATTCATCGAGGTCATGCTGCAGCACATCGCTAGCCTTGATGGTGGAACGAACCAGTAGATCGATGTGGGTTGCGAAGCGAGTTAGGAACATGGCTTCTTGGATGGCGGAGTTGCCGCCACCGACTACTACGAGGCGTTTGTCGCGGTAAAAGGCGCCGTCGCAAGTGGCGCAGTAGTGCACGCCCCGAGCGTAGTACTCTTGCTCGCCGGGCGCGCCAATCTTTTTATAATCTGAGCCGGTGGCGATCAGCACGGCCTTGGCGAGCACATCGCCCTCAGTGGTCTCCAGGCGCTTATATTCGCCCTCATCGTGGATGCCAGTGACTTCGCCGAGCTCAATCACCGCACCGAAGCGCTCAGCCTGCTTCTGCAAGCTTTGAGCCAATGTGAGGCCCTCGATACCGTCGGCAAATCCAGGATAGTTATCAATTTTGTCGGTTACGGCGGCCAGGCCGCCAACAACACCACGCTCAAACAGCAGCGTTTCGATATCTTCACGTGTCGTGTAAATAGCAGCAGTCAGCGCCGCAGGACCGGCGCCGACTATAATTACATCGTGCTTGGGCAAATCTGCCATTTAAGCGACTGCCGGTGCGAGCTTAGCGAGGTTATAGCCCACAATGACCTCTTTGGTATCATCGGCCTTCGTGACAACGGTAACAGGGGTTGTCATAGCGCCCGACAGTGCCGTAGCCTCGGCTTGACGATGAGGGTGTTCGTCGATATTAACTTCTTCCCAAGTGTGCCCTTTGGCGCCCAGGTACTTTTTAACCATCTGGCAATACGCGCAGGTGTTGGTAGTAAAGATAGTGATGTTTTTGACCATAGTGGTCCCCCTCGATATTTTATTGTTTTCTGCGAACAGTTCTCTGGCTGGACACTCAGATTTTGAGAGTCTCGGCTACCTCCCCGCGTCTCTCAGGTGCGTCTCGGCAGTCGGCTCGTTTCTGTTTTTAGTGTACCTTAGCAGATTTGTTCTGACTGTAAGAAAGATTATATATAGCGCCTATGCTAAAAGCAAGACGCTACATATTGTGTTTTTTACCCCAAAACGTCCTAGTTGCCAATTTTATGGAGCGTGATGTCAAAAACGAGATCGGCATTAGCTGGAATGCCGGAACCTTGGGGCGGATTAGCGCCGTAAGCGAGGTTGGCCGGGATCAGTAAGCGGCGCGTGCCGCCGACCTTCATGCCTGGCACGCCCTGCGACCAGCCAGCGATCACCTGGCTGAGGCCAAAGCTGATTGGCTGACCGCTGTCTTTGGAACTCTGAAAAACGGTGCCGGTAGACGCCACAGCGCCGGTGTAATCGACGGTTACGTTATCGCCAGCCTTGACGGTGTCGCCGGTGCCTGGAACAGTGTCGATTTCTTCTAATTTAGTGATGCTGGCTACCGGTGTAAAATCGGCCAGCGGCTTACCTGCTAATTTGTTGGCATTGTCCACGGGAGTCTCCTTTGTGGTGTTAGTTGCTGCGGGCGTGGTGTTGGTGGCGGCGTTGTTATCGTTCTTGCTGGTTGCCATGGTGTAAATGACAACAATTGTTAGCGCCGACGACGTTAGTAAAAACAGCGCTGCGCCAAAGGCCGCAAAGGTGCGGTCGCGTTTTCGAGCCATAAATCCTCCGTTATTTCCTCTAGTATAGCCTATTCGGCGCTAATTTTCAGCTCAAGTGGCTGCTCGGGGAAACCATCATGCAGGCCAGTTATAAGGGCTTGCTGCAGTTCGGGCGGCAAAAATTCTACGGCTGGCAGCTCGGCAATCGGCAGCCACATGGGATTGTAGAGATTCTGCCCTTCGGAGTGCTGCAGAGCTTCTTCGGAATCTGGCGACAACTTTGGCTCGCCGCCGATGTACTCGCACAGATACACGTATTGTTTGCCAAATTTTTTGGCGCCGCCCTCTTGAATGATCACCAGGCGCGGATTAGCCACTGCCATGCTAGCCTCTTCTTCGAGCTCGCGGTGCAAGGCCTCTTCGGGCGTTTCTCCCTCGTCGACACCACCCCCAACCAACGCGTAAAATTCACGCCCCATTTTGTTGCGCTGCATAACCAAAATAGTGTCGTCCTTGACTACAATGGCGCGCGACGAAATACGCATCAGCTAGACTCTTTCGGCCCCTAATTCCTTGCTCGCAACATCGGTAATGGCGTCAAGTAGTTTGCTCACTTCGGCGTCGGTAAGGGTGCGCTCGTAGCTGGCGATGGTAAGACGCAAAGTGATTTGTTTGTGCTCGGGGTCGTCTTTGCGCTGGTAGATGTCGACTGGGCCGAGCCATGGCATGGTATTCGCTGGCTGAATCTTGCCAAGCTCGCTCCACACAAAGTCAAAGACCTGCTGGTAGCTGAGGCTGGACGGCACCTTGAGGGTGATGTCCTGCGAGACTTTGGGGAAGCGTGGCAGCGGCACGTAGGAAGGCTTGCCCGCGCCCTGCATGAGCAGGAATGGGCCAAGCTCAAAGCCAGCGCTGTATTCGGGCAGTTTGAGCGCCCGGCGGACTGAGGATTTATACTCGCCTATCACGCCCCAGGTTCGGTCTTTGTCGTCGCGGATCAGGGCACTGCGTTGTGGCTCGTATGGCGCAACCAGTTGCTGCACCCATGGGTTATCGTGCAGATCGGCTCCCTGAAGCGGCACGAGCTTAACCGTCCGGCGCACCTTGAAGTCGGCGAGCAACACATCAAGATACTTATAGGCCTGGTAGTACGGCGCTCCGGTTGCTGGTTTTTTACTGGCGTAGACAAAGCCGAGCGTGTTGAGTTCCTGCGGGAGTTCGGGTTCTTGCGGGTCATTTTGGCCATGAATATGGGCTCTGCCGATCTCAAACAGTGCAAACTTGTCATAACCCGCTTTGATATTGCCGTGGACTTTGTCGAGCAGACTTGGCGTCAGGCTGAGGCGGAAATATTGCAGATCTGGGCTGAGCGCGTTACCAATTTGAAAAGCCTGATCCTTGTCTTGGCCGACTTTGTCGAGCAGATTACCGTGCACAAAACTGTATGTCAGCACTTCGTTGGCGCCGGCTTTGCTGAGACTGCTGCGGATATTGGCCTTGAGTTCAAACAGCTTGTCTTTTTGAGTTGGGGCAATGCTTTGCACGGGCAGCTGCAGCGGCAATTTATCGTAACCGTACAGGCGGCCGACTTCTTCGACAACGTCTTCGCGGAGCTCAATGTCAGTTCGCCAGAACGGAGCCGAAACCAGCAGATCGTCGCCCTGCGCGCCGACCTTGAATTCCACGTTTTCGAGGAGTTGGC
>DASVMD010000053.1:0-9459 GCA_036384495.1 Saccharimonadales bacterium (SeqCode) | reverse complement strand
CAAAAGGGGATTCGTACCTCGATTTGACGGCTGGATACGGCGGACACGCATCGGCTGTGCTAGAAGCGACCGGCAACTACGATCAGAGTATCTTAGTGGATCGTGACTCATTTGCTATCAAGCAATTGCAGGAACGGTTTGCGGATAGCGGTATCGGAATCCGGCAGAACGATTTTTATAGCGCCAGCCAAGAACTTGCGCGGGAAGGTCGGCAATTTGATTGTATATTGGCAGATTTAGGGGTATCGTCACCGCACCTTAACGAGGGTACTCGGGGCTTCGCGATTAGCAGCAACGGGCCGCTGGACATGCGCATGGATCAAAGCCAAGCGCTAACAGCAGCCGAGATTGTGAACAGTTACAAAGTCGCCGATCTGGCCGCAATTCTAAAGAAATATGGCGAAGAGCCAAAAGCCAATAGAATTGCACAGCTAATCGTGGACGCGCGGCCACTCAACGATACCGATGAGTTGGCACAAGTTGTACGAAAGGCCTGGCCAGGGCACAGTCGGGTTCATCCGGCAACGCGGACATTTCAGGCAATTCGAATCGCCGTCAACGACGAGCTCGGATTACTGGAACGAAGTTTGCCTATCTGGTTGGATCTTTTGAAACCAGGCGGAAGGATAGCAGTTATTAGCTTCCATAGCCTGGAGGATCGGATGGTAAAGAACATCTTTACCGAAGTGGCGGGCGAGCGTTATGACGCGGATTTCCGTTTACTTACCAAGCGTCCGGTAACGGCCCAGCCCAAAGAATTAGTTTTTAATCCGCGAGCGCGTAGCGCAAAACTACGAGCCGCAGTGAAAATAAAAATATAGAAAGGGAATGCATGCCAATTCAGGTCAAAAGCAGATCCCACACCTACAAGATCACCGTTCGCGTTGATCAGTAGGTGACCGATCCGGCCCAGTTAAAGGGCCGGATCACCAAAACAAAAGAAAGACAAAAAGTATGACATATTCAAGCAGCCTGGCCATGAATCGCACCCGCTACAGCACCGGGCGTAATCAAAATTCGGTAAGTTTTAAGGTGCAGGAACGCACGCTCGGTCCGATCAGCAACACCATTGTGTTGATTGTGTTGGCATGCTTGCTCGGTTTGCTGTATTTGACGCAGGTTACGAAGACCAATGCGTATGGTTATCAGATTAACAGTTTACAGACGCAGCAGGCTCAGCTGAAAGATCAGCACGACGACCTGGAAGTGGCTTCGGCACGGATGCAATCACTCAGCCGCGTACAGGCTAGCGCGCAGGCTAAGAGCATGGTGGCTACGGCGCCTTCGGCTACGATTCGTAACTAAATTAAAAAGTCTTCAGTAGAAGGGGGAATTTCTCCTGAATCTAATTGGCGTATACGCTCCTCAACGTATTTATCAAGTCTAGCTAGCTCAGCTCGGCCTTCTTCGGTACTGGTTAAGTCGGGTACCGGGTGGTTGCCCTCGAAACTACCAGCTATCTTACTGGGAATGCCATGTGCTTGCATGCCCCTAATTGCCAAATCTTTACTAGCCTGATCTTCTCGTCCGCTCAGGACGCCTGCTTTAATTAGTTTCTCTTCGTCGTTCAGGGGTGGTTTCTTGAATCTTTCAAACATGTTAGTAGTTTACTCTCGGAGAAATCGTTTATCAATAGACAAGGTGTGGGCAAAAAGCCATAAGAGCTTTATAATAGAAGCGTGGCTTTGCCTAGTAGTCTAAACAAAAATAATGTAACGATGGCCGTGGAACGACTCCGTATCTGGTACGGGGTGTTGATTTTGGTGATCGTGGTGTTTGGGGTGCGGCTGTTTTATGTGCAGATTATTCACTACAATCACTATAAAAACGCGGCACTGAGCGATCAGCTGAAGCAATATCAGATTCCGGCCACGCGAGGGATTATTGAGGCACATGACGCCAATGGTCAGATTTTGCCGATTGTGCTGAATCAGCAACTGTATCTGTTGTATGCTGATCCGACGTATGTTAAAAATGCCGATCAGGTGGCCGATAAAATCGCGCCGATTATTGGCGGTTCGGCCGACGACTACGCCAAACTCATGAAAACCAAAGACACGCGCTACGTGGTGCTGGCTAAGAAGTTAACCAGCGATCAGCAAAAGAAGATTGCCAAGTTGAAGTACCCAGGACTCGGCACGCAGGCGGTGGATTATCGAACATATCCTCAGGGGTCACTAGCCTCGCAGGTGCTGGGATTTGTGGACAGCAACGGGAAGGGGCAGTACGGCGTGGAGCAGGCTTTGCAAAAGCAGCTGCAGGGCAAGCCCGGACTGCTCAAGGCGATTACCGACATCAATGGCGTGCCACTGGCAGCCAGCAAAGATAACGTCCAGCAGGCGCCCAAAGATGGCACCAATGTGGTGCTAACGCTCGATTTGGCCATGCAGCAGCAACTGGAAACCATCTTGGCCAAAGGGGTTAAAAACGCCAAGGCGCCGAGCGGCAGCGCCATGATTATGGATGTCAACGACGGCTCGATTAAGGCCATGGCCAACGTGCCAACCTACGATCCGTCCAAGTATGCCGATGTCAGTGACCCCAGCGTGTTTCAGAATGCGGCGGTGGCTTCGCCGATTGAGATTGGCTCGACCATGAAAACGCTGACCACTGCTGCGGCGCTCGATCAGGGAGTAATTAGCCCTGATACGACCTACAACGATCCGTCATTCTTTAAGGTGGACGGCTTTAAGATTACTAACATCGAAGAAGATGGCGGGCCGGGCGTCAAAAGTATAAAAGACTTGTTAAACCTGTCGCTAAACACCGGTGCTACCTGGGAATTGATGCAGATGGGCGGCGGCGAAATCAATGCTAAAGCCCGCAGCGCCTGGTACGACTACATGGCCAACCACTATATGTTTGGCAAACCGACGGGAATAGAGCAGGGCTACGAAGCCGACGGATTGGTGCCAGGGCCAAAAGATAATGGCGCAGGTATTGATTTAACCTATGCCAACACGTCGTTTGGCCAGGCTATGTCGGCCACCACGGTGCAGGTGGCGGGGGCGCTGTCGGCGGTGTTTAACGGGGGCACGTACTACCAGCCTCGGCTGGTGGAGCAGACGATTGACGCTTCCGGCAAGGCCACCCACCTCAAGCCCAAAGTACTGAAAACCAATGTGGTGAGTCCCAAAGTGAGCCAGGAGTTGATTCCGATCATGCAGTACGTGGTGGAGAAGCATAATTTGAACTTTGACCAAACTAACTACATGGTGGGCGGCAAGACGGGAACGGCGCAGATCGCCAAGCTCGGCGGCTACGAAGACAATCTGTTTAACGGTACCTACAGCGGCTTTGTGGGCGGCGATCATCCAGAATATGTTATTGTGGTGTTTATTAATAAGCCGACCAATGGCGGCTACGCCGGTACCGCAGCCGCGCAGCCGGTATTTGCGGATCTGGCTCATATGTTGATCGATAATTCGTATGTGACGCCCAAAAATCAGTAAAAATGCTATACTAAAACAAAAAGAAAACACTTATGAATACACTGCACATCGCTATCACGCTTAACAACCTAACGCGGATTTTGACGCTCGGGTTTTTTGGTTTCGGCTTTAGTATGCTGATTACGCCTTTGTACACCACCATTGCCTACAAGCAACAGTGGTGGAAGCGCCAGCGCACCGATGCTTGGTCGGGCGGCAGGGCTAAAGTTTACGCTAAGCTGCATGCCGAAAAACACAAACGGCACATACCGACCATGGCCGGGCTAATATTTATTGCGGCGATTTCTTTGGTAACGTTGCTCGGGAACTTAAGCCGCGGGCAAACATGGCTACCCTTAGCGGGTTTGTTGGCTGCTGGCGCTATTGGGCTGATTGACGACGTTATGAATATCCGCAGCACTGGCGGCGTAGCAGGAATGAGCGCCAAAACCAAGTTTGGCCTGTATAGCATCGTGCTCCTGATTGGCGGCTGGTGGTTTTATGCCAAGCTGGGCGTGACCTCCATATATTTGCCATGGATTCATCACTGGCACATCGGACTGTTTATTATTGCGCTGTTTTGGCTTGTGGTGATCGCTACGGCGATTTCGGTGAACTTTAGCGACGGCCTGGACGGTCTGGCCGGCGGGCTGTTAACTTCGTCATTCGTAGCGTATGCCATTATTTGTATCGTGGAGCAGCGGTTCGCGCTCGCTGGTTTCTGCTTGACAGTTGTTGGCGCGCTCCTCAGCTACACCTGGTTCAATATTTATCCGGCGCGGTTCTTTATGGGCGATGTCGGTTCCTTTGCGCTGGGCACGGCGCTGGGGATTATTGCGCTGCAGACAGATACGATTTACGTATTGCCGATTATCGGTGCGGTGTACGTGGTAGAAACCGGCAGCGTAATTATTAACCGTACCTCGCGCAAGCTGCGTCATGGTAAAAAGGTATTTCAGTCATCGCCGATTCATCATCATTTTGAAGCGATTGGCTGGCCCGAAACCAAAGTCACGATGCGATTTTGGATCTTGGGTCAGATGGCTAGCGTGATTGGCTTGATTGTCTTTTTGCTGGGGCGACAGGGGTAGGGTAGTATGCGACCGCAGGCAGTTTCTCGGCGTCGAACCCGCGGCTTAGCGCCTGATTTGTCGCTGGGGCGCAAGCATAAGCCCGATTACTGGCTGCTGATTTTATGTGCCACGCTGTTGGCTGTGGGTCTGGTGGTGGTGTATGCCATTAGCCCGGCGCTGGCGGCGGCAAACCACGTGAGCAATGGCTACTACGTGAGCAAGCAGCTGCTGGCGATTGGCCTCAGCATAGTGGCCTTTATTATTACGGCGCAGGTGCCACTCAAGTGGTGGAAACAGGCCTACAAGCCCTTATTGGTAGTAGCCGGCTTGGCAACGTTTATGGCGCTGCTGCTGCCGGTGAATCCGGCCTATCCGGCGCATCGCTGGGTGCGCTTGGGCAGCTTTTCGTTTCAGTCGGTGGAGCTGGTGAAATTTGCGGTTATGGTCTGGCTGGCTGGCTTTTTGGCGCAGCGGATTAAGCAGGGCGCTATTACCAACACGCAGCAGACGCTGAAGCCCTTGCTATATGCGCTCGGCGGCATCGCGGTGATTGTAGCCGGTGTGCAGAGCGACCTCGGCTCTACCGGCGTAATGGTCGCTATTATGGGCACCATGGCCTTTGTGGCGGGTTTACCGATGAAGCGCGTGCTCTTGATTGGAGGCTTGATTGCCATTGGCCTCATTTTGGCGGTGTCGACGACTCCGTATCGCCGGGAGCGCTTGCAAACCTACTTGCATCCGGAGGCAAATTGCCAAACCAGTGGTTATCAGGCTTGTCAGGCGTTGATTGCGGTTGGTTCAGGCGGCATGATCGGCCTCGGCCTTGGCAGCGGCGTGCAAGCTTACGGCTATTTACCAGAGGCTGCTAACGACTCAATCTTTGCGATTTACGCAGAGAAATTTGGCTTTATTGGTTGCGTGGTGTTGCTGGCGGTATTGGTGGGCTTTTTTGGCCGTCTCAAGCTTATTGCTGAGCGGTCGACCGATGATTTTAGCCGGCTGCTGGTGGTCGGCGTGCTGGCCTGGATGAGCGTCCAGGCGCTGATTAACATTGGCGCCATGATTGGACTGCTACCGCTCAAAGGTATTACCTTGCCGTTTATTAGTTACGGCGGTACCAGCGTTGTATTTGCTGCTGCCGCCGTGGGTCTAGTGTTTCAGGTATCGCAGTATACTAGTTACACTACGCCACGTGTGGGCTCGGCCAGCCGCGGCGAGGCACGCAGTTTTCGCGATAATACTATCCGGAGGTCGACGTACTCATGAGCAAGACTATTGTGTTGACTGGCGCTGGCTCGGGCGGCCATATTACGCCGCTACTGGCGGTAGCGGCTGAAATTAAGCGCCGTGATAGCTCCGTAAAACTGGTGTATATCGGACAAACCGGCGACAAACTGGGCGACATTCCGGCCAATGACCCCAATATAGATGAAACCTACACCGTGCGCGCCGGGAAGTTCCGCCGCTATCACGGCGAAGGCTTGCGCCAGCTGCTCGATATCCCGACCTTGCTACTCAATATACGAGATGCCTTTTATGTGCTGATTGGCCTGTGGCAAAGCCGCCGCTTGCTCAAACGCCTGCAGCCGGACGTTATTTTTATCAAAGGCGGCTTCGTGGGCGTGCCTGTGGGGCTGGCGGCCGCTCATTTGCATATTCCGTTCATCACGCACGATTCAGACGCCATCCCGGGCCTGGCCAATCGGATTATCGCGCGTTGGGCCACGGTGCATGCTGTGGCGCTGCCGGCCGAGGTGTACGCTTATCCTAAAGCTCAAACGGTAACAACCGGCATACCGCTGCAGGCCGATTTTGTGCCGGTGACCCCTGAACTTGTTAAGCGCTATCGGGCGGAACTAGGGCTGCCTATTAGTGCTAAGGTGCTGTTTATTATTGGCGGGGGCTTAGGGTCGCAACGCGTTAATAAGGCGGTGGCCGAAGCGGTCCCGCATCTGTTACACGAGTTTGCAGATCTGCGGGTTATTCATGTGGTTGGGCGGCAAAATGAGGCTGACATGAAGGCTCAGTACGCCGCCGAACTCTCAGAGGCGCAACAGGGAAGGGTACAAACTTTGGGTTACATTACCGATGTGTACCGCTACAGTGGGGCAGCTGATGTAATTATTACACGTGCCGGAGCAACCAATTTGGCGGAATTCGCGGTGCAGGGCAGGGCTTGTATCGTGGTACCCAGTCCCTTCTTAACAGGGGGGCACCAGCTCAAAAACGCCCAATATCTGGCTGATAAACAGGCCGCTGAGGTTATTAGCGAAACAGATCTAGCGGATGACTCAAATCGGTTAGCCAAGCAAGTCAGCGAGCTGCTGAGTGACCATGCCAAGCGGCAGCTTTTGGCCCGCAATTTGGCCCAGTTTGCCCAACCGCATGCCACCCGTGATCTGGCTAAGCTAATTTTGGATCACGCGGATAAGAGGTCAGAACCATGAGATTACGCCGGGGCTCCGGAGCCCGCAAAGCCGGCCGCCAACGGTTGCGCCACCAAGATGCTCCTCCGCAAAGGAGTTTTTCGTATACCACGCGGCAGGCCGCCGAACCGGCGATCAACCTCGGCCGCCAGATGAACCGCGAAGCACTCAAGCCCGCTGCTCGCAAGCTGTGGCGACTGTCTCTGCAGCGTTTTGGACTGATTATCTTGCTGGCGGCCGTGGTTTTGTCGGTCGGTAACGCGTTGAGCTTATCAACGGATGCGCAGGTGCTGCCACTGGATTCTAAGGAGAAAAGCTCGTTTCTGCACAGTCAGGCGACGTACCAGGCGGCAGCCCAGAAGTTACTGGCCAGCTCGATCTGGAATCGCAATAAAATTACTGTTAACAGCGGTCAGATTACCCGTGAGCTACAAAAACAGTTCCCGGAGATTGCCAGCGCCAGCATGACGCTGCCGCTGGTGGCACACCGCCCGATTATTTACATACAGCCCGTTGAGCCAGCGGTGGCCCTCAAGGCCAG
Source organism: Saccharimonadales bacterium (SeqCode) (assembly GCA_036384495.1). Taxonomy (GTDB): domain Bacteria; phylum Patescibacteriota; class Saccharimonadia; order Saccharimonadales; family UBA4665; genus JAQGHB01. The sequence goes on along the minus strand of DASVMD010000053.1, from coordinate 1,988 downwards.
CAACGGCACTTTCGTGCTCGGCGATAACGGCAAGGCGCTGCTGGCTATCACTGATCAGTTCGCCACCACGCACTCCCTGCCGGCGGTAACTGATCAGAGTGGCTTGACAGTGCAACTGGACCACCAAGCGCTTACAGAGACCGATGTGAGCTTTATAAAGATGGTTATCGCCCAACTAAACGATAAAAAGTATATCGTAACTTCTATGACCTTGCCGGCTGCTTCTCGGGAGCTGGACGTGTCCCTGGAGGGGAAGCCCTACCAGGTGAAATTTAACCTGCAGAGCGGGGACGCGCGCCAGCAAGCAGGGACGTTCCTGGCCACCGCGGCTGATCTTGAGAGCAAGAACATTACACCTGTGCAGTATGTCGACGTACGTGTTGATGGTCGAGCATATTATAAATAGGCCGCTCCCCCTGTTCTGCTGCCCCGCTAGTTCGTAGTTTGTTCAGTAATGCGCGTTTTTGTTCTGCTGGAAAAAACTATATAAAAATATGCGAAAGGGCAAAAGTCAAATTTTTAATGAAATCCGTGAAAAGGCAGGGGAGTAAAATATTTTTCACAGAAAGTCAAAAAGCACTAATTTCACGACACAGCTGTGGAAAAGTCAAATTGTGTCGTAGATCACATCGGGACACTAGAGCTGTATGGTGTGGTCGCGGTGTATAACGTATCTGTTGTATGCGGCGTAGGCTGTGTGAGCACGTGTCAGTGTAAACGTAAGCAAAATAGCCACACTCATCAAGAAACTCCCCTGCAGCAGGGGTATCAGTAATCATCTGTAAAGCAGATATTAGAGTCGCAAAATATACATTGTGCGACGTTGTGTCTATGTGCGTTTGTGAATGCTCTGCCGCTTGCTTTGGCGTTGGATTTTGGTCTCTGCTCCGCTGCGCGTTTTTATTTTTTGTATTGCACTGCCTCGTCGCCGTTTTATGTGGTTATTAGCTACTATTACTCGCCTATATATGATAGCCTTGTTCGCTATTTGTACTGAAAACTGCAATTACTATTGTTCGTAAAACGTTCAATTTGTTGATGCGTGGAGTTTAACTGGTCGCCAAGTTGGATGTACAACGCCCCTACATGACATAACACCAATGAGATGCATAAAAGGCTCATGCGTAGAATATAAGTTTTCGAGAGCTAATTCGAGACTCTCTCCGCGAGTTTTGTCTGGGTACCATCCCTCGTACCAATTTCCACGAATAAGACTCACTGTGCGGGCTCCGGCTTGTTTCGCAAGGTAGGCTGCGTATGTGATGGTCGACCCAGTTCCGACGTACTGATCTATAACACATACATGTTCCATCCCAGATAGTAATCCTGAAAGACGCTGTATTTCTTTTTGCTCGTCGACCAAGAACGCATCTATCATATCTTTTTTTGCCTCGCGTGTTGCAGGACTTACACTGAGAGTGTTGGGTCCCGTGAAAGTTTTATGGATCCATCCCTTTTGAGCGTTTGCGCTTACACTGGTTCGAACTGGTAGCTCGTTGCCAAGCTCTTTGTAGTAGCCGCGCACAGCAGCTGCTACGGGAATTGCCGACCGCGCGGTAAAAAGATAAGCCTCGGGCGGTCTATCAATAGGTTGCGGCTCGTGATCAGTCAAAGCATACCCATCTTGAGCAACGGCATTAATTTGCCGAGCGAAAGAGAATTCCCCAGCGTCTGTCATAGCCTTAGCAATATAAGGGTAGGCCTGGGATCTTAAGATGGCAGCCACAGAGCCTCTACTATTCGCTGAGCGCGTACGTAGCTTTGGCCACACGCTTGAACTGGGGTTTGCCCTGCAAGTTCAGCAAAATGGTGGTTTCTTTGACGAAGCGGCTCTTGAGGACGCGTTTGACTATTTCGTCGCGGTGCAGCGGCTCGCCGGCTTCACGGAGGACCTCGGTGATGATGTCGGCGACAGTGCCCTTTTCGTAGCCCAATTCTTTGAGGGCGTAGATGCCGCGGCCGATCAGCACAAAGCGCTTATCTTTGAT
>DASVMD010000052.1:0-3696 GCA_036384495.1 Saccharimonadales bacterium (SeqCode) | reverse complement strand
CGGAATAATAACGCCCCTAATCCGGCCAATAACAGATTGGTCAGCGGTCCGGAGATGCCTACGAGCGCGGCACCATATTCGTCCCATTTCACCCTGTCGGGGTTAAACGGCACGGGTTTGGCAGCAAAGAATGGCGGCAAGCCCGCGATCAGTAACACCATGGGCAGTAGCACGGTGGTCGTTACATCGATGTGCTTGAGCGGATTAAGCGTGAGGCGCCCCATGGCGTGCGCCGTGTCGTCACCCAGCCAGTGGGCCACAAAACCGTGCATGGCCTCGTGAATCGACAACGAAATAATAATCGACACCAGGACAATCAAGAGTTGAAACGCAGTCAAATCACCAAACATTACTCTTTAGTATAGCGAATACTCCTTGGGTTTACTATGTGCGCGAGAGGGGTAATAAAATGCATGTATAACGTGTGTATAAATGACATGATCTATACATGCATTTTATTACCCCCGGAAAAAGTACGTACCACCGTTGACGAACCAGGCATTTTCCGCTACAATAACACCTATGCAGAAATGTGATCTCACCGGCAAAGGCAAGCAATACGGCAGCAATGTCAGCTTTTCGCAGCGCCACACCAAGAAAGTTTGGAAGCCAAATTTACAGGCTAAAACCGTCATTGTCGACGGCAAAAAAGTCAAAATGAAGCTCAGCACCCAAGCCATCCGCACCCTTAAGAAAAAGGGACTGATTGGCGCTACCGAAGCTAAGTAACGTATGCCTCAAACCAAAGCCTTACAGCTCCCTTTCACCGGGAGCTGGTTTTGTTTTTGGGGTGGTGACAGCAAGGAATTAAACAACCACCACGGTAATATCACCGAAAATTACGCCCTTGACTTGCTCATTATGGACAAAAATGGGGCGACTCACAGGGGAGATGGCAGCAAAAACACAGACTACTACGCTTATAGCCAAGATATAGTGGCAGTTGCCGCTGGCATAGTAGTACAGGCCGTGGACGGCATTGTGGAGAATGAACCACAAAAAACATCGAATACGCACATGTTCAGCGGTAACTCGGTCATCATTAAACACGGCCAAGAAGTCTTCGCGGTCTACGCGCACCTTAAGACAAGCTCAGTAAAAGTAAAGATTGGGGATAGAGTTAAAGCCGGTCAGGTTATTGGTCAATGTGGCAATTCAGGCAACTCTACCGAGCCGCATCTACACTTTGATCTAAGAGATAGCTTGCCGATATCCAGGATTAATAAAGACTATACCAAGACCGTTACAGCAAAATCTATAAAGCCCTATTTTGAAGTCAAAGTTACGCGAGACTCACAATCAAGAGAAGATTCACACTATAGCCCCATTAAAGGCGACACCCTATCGCCTTTAGGCTAAGACTTTTCGAGGATGATCAGCTGGGTGGTGTCGCTGAGTTCGGTGGGCTTCAGCTTGAGCTTGGAGATGGTTTCTTTGGGCTCCATGCCGAGTTCTTTGAGGGCGTTACTTAGGTCTTGCTGCGGGACCTCGAATTTGAGGGCTTTATCGCTATAGTGCGTGGGGATAACGATTTTTGGCTCAACTGCCTTAATAAGTTGCAGCGCGCCAACGGGATCTACGGTGTAACCGTTACCGCCAACGGGCACGAACATAACGTCGATCATGCCGATGGTCTCCAGCTCGTCATCGGTGAGCTTGGGGAAAATATGGCCGGTAATCAGCACGCTTTGGTCGCCAACGACCAGTTTGAACATGGTGGCGCGCAGGCCGCCCTCGTCCATATGGGCGCGGGCTGGGATGCCGATAACAGAGATATCGGCGACTTCGTACTCGCCCGGACTGTCAAAAACTAAGCGCGCCTTTGGTCGATCTTCGGTTGGCAGCGTGTATAGCGCCACGTCATCGGGCTTCACGATGCCCTTGCCGCCGAGCTGCGCCAGATTGTCGTCAATAACGATGCGTGTGCCCTTGTGGCTTAGACTAATCGCGTTTGCACCATGAAATTGTAGATCCATTACTGAGTTTTCTCCTCTTCTTCCACCTCTGTTAATAGATTGTGCGCGTCAACCAAAATTTGTTTCTTGGCGTTAGCCATGGCTACCGCGAAGCGATCGCGGATCTGCTGGCGATACTGGAAGTCCGGTAACGTCATAACGGTGTAGCGAATGCTCTTGTTTTCTTTGGCTTCCAGCTCGTCAACATACTTTTGTAGGGCGTTCGGATTTACTTCCCCAACGATAAAGAAATCAATGCCGGCGGTTTCGTCACGCGTAAACTGGCCGGTATAGACCGCCAAATCGATATGCCCCACTGCCTTTAGGTCGGATTCCGGAACTACGACGTCGGTTGCCGTGCCGGTCTTCTTTTTGGTAGGCTTTACGCCGCCGCCAAAAATCTGTTGCAGCGGCTCGTAATACTCAAATTTTTGATTGACCTCGTAATACAATTTGTTGTTGGTGTTGTCGGACGTGATAATACCGATGCTCAGCAAGTTACTGAGTTCGCGCCGCACCGAGTTAATTTGCTCGTCAATTTTGCGGGTGATTTCGCGGACATAAAAAGAGCGGTTTGGATTGCTATAAAACAGCTGCAGCAGCTTTACCCTCGTTTTTGACCCAAAGAGTTGTTCGATCATGTTTCTATTGTAGCAAACATTAGTTCGCGATGAAATGTTATGTGTCCAAAAATGTTGTGACTCTGGCAACGACTTGTGCACGATTAACAGGGGTATCAAGCCACTGAATACTTTTGTTTCGCTTAAACCAGGTGCGCTGACGTTTGGCCAAATCCATGGTGGCTTTGATTATTTTGGTACGTGTTTCTTCCAGGTTTTGAGTGCCTTCAAAGTACGCTTTCCACTGCGAATAGCCCACGCCTTTGAGGGCTTCGCAGTCCCAACCGTAGCGCTCTACGAGGCCGCGGACTTCGTGTTCTAGGCCCGCTTTTAGCATGGCATCGACGCGCTTTTCGACGCGCTCCCGCAGCATTTCGCGGTCAGTTTTGAGTCCCAAAATGAGCGTGTTTCTACGCAGCTCTCGCCTGGTTGGTTCCGCACCATTTGTTTCAATGAGGCGGATTAAGCGCCGCTTGTTGCGTGTGTCTACGTCGCCCAGCTCAATGCCACGGGCTTCGATTTCAGCTAACAGCTCTTCGATACTCAAGGTGTTGAGCGCCTCCCGCTCAGTGCGGTCACCCTCCTGCAAAAACCCAAAATCGTAGATGACGCCGTCCACATACAACCCCGTACCACCAACTAAAATCGGCAATTTACCCCTGCTGGAGATGTCCTCGATGGCTTGCAGCGCCAGATCTTTAAATACCGCTGCCGTAAAATCTTCGTCCGGACCGACTACGTCAATCAGATGATGCGGTACTGCTGACATTTCTTTGGCCGATGGCTTGGCCGTACCGATGTTGACTTCCCTACGCACCGTCCACGAATCAGCACAAATCAGCTCACCATTAAACTTCTTGGCCAACTCAAGCGCCAGCGCCGACTTGCCGCTGGCCGTCTCGCCAACAATTACTAATAAGGGGTGGTGCTTTGACATAGAGGGATTATACCCTACTTTCAGCCGCTCACGATTTGTCTCATTTTTTTGAGACAAACCATTTTTAACTTCTTAGAAAAACAGCGATTCTCAAAAAAATGAGACAAATTAGAAATGGCGTTAAAAGAGTGCGGCCTGCGAACTCTCGGGCTCAGCAGGTTCTTCGCCGGGCGGCCACCATAAC
>DASVMD010000051.1:0-18288 GCA_036384495.1 Saccharimonadales bacterium (SeqCode) | reverse complement strand
ACACCATCTAACGTAATAAATGCTTGGACGATTATTTTTCTCATAAGAACCACCTTTCTAGATACGAAGACCTTAACTATTGTTTAGTATGCAACTTTTGATAGTCAGATACAATTGACTGCTTGCTAGGATTTAGTGTATATTTTTCCGAAATAATCGTTTCTTTGCCGCTTACTCGTTTGTAAATCTGAATTTGGGGCGCTGGTGACTTTAGTTTAATATTTTTGAACGTAAAGTTACCCTGGGCATCGGTGACTGTTCGCTTGATTCTTTTGCCGTCAACCGAAAGCACCACAGTCACCTTTGGATCTGATTTACCACTTATATCGTATTGGTTCTTGCTGGTCGTTTTCTTAACTTTGGAGACTGTTGCACTGGGTTTGGGTCGCGAGCCTTTTTCGATAACTTCCGTTACTGGCTTGGTAACTACCTCTGAGCGAACAACCGAACGCCCGGTTTCGCTGCCGTCTGTGTATTTCACTTCAGTGTAGGTTCGCTTCACGCCCGACTCACCAGACACAATGGTTTTGGCGTACTCGGGATATTCATTCTTATTATATTTGACGGCAGTCGTGAATGGCAAGCTCTCATCCGCCGTTATTGTTTTAGTGGTATAGACAGGAGTATGGACAACAGGTGCAGGCGTAACCGTTCCGCACTCCGAGGTGTAGCCCAAATCTCCGCAAACGTAGCTTCCCGAATCACTTGGGCACGAATGCCAGCGATGACAACCACTACGATGCGCGCTAACCGTGCTCGTTGGAGCCAAAATACACGCTAGACTCAACAGACTGATGAGAATTTTGCGTGCATGTCCGCTTTTCATACAGCTATTATAAGCATAAGTAGAAACTCTGGCCTAATATTGTTTCCCATACCAAATTGGCGCAGTCGGTGGGTAAAAATTTACACCTGGTCAGAGATGAAATAGCCCGATGGAGGGATATACTGGCGGTGCCATATCAAGAATATTTACTAGGTAAGTAAGGGGCGGGACTTACACATAGCTACCACGGATACTCACTTGTCTCTGTGCCGGGTAAAATTTCTTGGCTACCGTAAACGAATGCCCACCTTTTCCAAAAATCTATACTGCGTTCTGTGGCGCTTGGTGACTGTGGAAACGGCTCATCGTCTTCACCAAACTCCCCGATCCAAGCACTCGAAAGCTCATATGTTTTATCAGGCTGCGGTATAAGGTGTACGGCCACACGATTGCAGGGAGTTCCTCGACGGGATTTAGTAAACGGCACCAGTCCATCATCTTCACGATTTTTCCGTACGCCATATACAATTTCGTCTGTATCATCGACGGCAACGACATCGCAAACACCAACTACCCTGCCCAGATCAACATCTGTCTTTACTTCTTGACCGACCAATTCCATGCCGGCGATAACTTCAGAAGCTAGGCTTTTCAGCTGAGGCGTATCTTCTAGATGCGTTGCTGCATGCGAGTAAATGGGGTCGTAAGTTACGGACACGTTATTTTTTGAGGTGCCGATGATCTCTTGCATGAAAGCAGTATAGCAAAAAAACAATACCTCTTAAGATCCAATATATTTGCTACTGCTTCTACGGTAAGCTTCATCTTCATATTTATTTTTGCGATAGCCGTGGCGGCAATATTGCCAAGCATATAAAAAGGGATGGATGAGTGGTGCTCTTTCATATTGTTCAACGTGGATTAGTTCGTGGTCCAGATCTTTGTCAAGAATCGCAGGGCTCAGCTGGATTACATGGCCGTTAGTAATCGCGCGCACGCTCCCTTTGCCGGGCATCCATGTATACCACCAGAAACTCCTCACACTAAATATAATCGCAAGTGGTTTCGAGGTTAGCTGTATGCTGGTAGGCACCGATAACAGAGCACCCAATAAGCCTAGGGCCGTCCAAGGTAAATTGAGGATAAATGCAAGGACGTCCATATGCACACTATAACAAAAAACACCCTTATCGGGCATAGCTGCTCTCCAACTAAGATGTGGGATTTACCTAAAAGACTTTACAGATAAGCATAAGTGTGATAATATAAGGGTAATGCGGTCTTCGGGCCAACTTCTCTTACAGATAATAAATCAAAACGAAAGGACATTCTCATGTCAAAATTCGATGCAGAGCTTAGCTTTGCAAAACAACTAGCTCATGAAGCGGGCGAGATAATGCTTCACTATTTCAATGCGTCTAATAAAGGCGTAATTATTAAAGCAGATGAGTCGCCTGTGACTTTAGCGGATACCGAGATCAATCAGCTGGTCATAGAAAGGGTGCAGGTTCAGTTCCCTACTCATGGCGTACTTGGCGAGGAAGATAGCTACGGACTCGACAAGACGCATCTTTGGGTAGTCGATCCGTTGGACGGTACGCCGCCCTTTGCGCGCGGTATCCCACTCAGCACCTTTTGTATGGCACTCGTGATAAATGGCAAGCCAGTCGTAGCCGTAGTGTATGATCCGTACACCGACCGCTTGTTCTGGGCCTGCGAAGGGCTTGGGGCATACGAGAACGATCGCAAGCTCGATCTATCTAAGCACAAACCACAAGGTAAACTTGGGGTCTGCCTAGAAGTTGCTGGCGGTTCGTACTGGACGACCTTTACAGATCGCGCAATAGGCGGCAAAATGCTTGACGCCTTCGACCACGCAGACGATACATTCACGTACTACCTGCCAATTGCCTACTCCATCGTTATGGTTGCCGCCGGTAGGTTTGACGGCGTCGTAACTAGTGGCAAAAATCCTTGGGACTTAGCAGCCGCTGGGTTCATTGCCGAGCAAGCTGGCGCCAAAGTGACAGACATATTTGGTAAGCCCATTGGACGCTGGGATCAAGATATCGCGGGCTTGCGAGCCGCTAAGTCCGATATCTATGATCGGATTGACGAGATTGTTGGGCCGGTTCTTCCTGCTTCAAATAACAAATGAATGGTCTAGGCTGAGACCACTCTATTCGCCCAGTTCTTGTCGTAAGCGAGCTGCTTCTGCTTCAATTTGTGCCAAACGCTCCTGCTTGAGCCGCATCTCGTCCTGAGTAGCTTGCGCTTCCGCAGAAACACCAGACTCATCGGCAATAGTAAGCTCTGGATGGCGAGCTTTGGCTCCTTCGAGGAATTCAGCAGCTAGCGGCACCGCCTTGCCGGCCACTTCTGTCCACAGTTTATGTTCAGGAGTGCCTTCTTCGCTTGACGCTACCATCATAACTGCACCCTCAGCTACAGCTTGATGAAGCATCAGGCCAAGCAAGTCACTCATGGCTGCATGCCTACCTTCTTCAGTTAGATGCTCACCTGCCATTGCTAAGCCGTAAGTACTTTCTGGGCTACTGGAAGCTCGGCATATGCTGCAGCTTCGACATCAATCACATTAGGGTGAAGTGGCTTGGTGGCGCCGTGCTCAAGATTCCCATTTGTTGCAATTTCACCAATTACACGATTCAGTCCCATGATAGCATTGCCCTCACCGATTTGTTGAAGCTCATCACTGCGATAACGTGCAGCCAGAGCGTCTTGCGTAACTGCAACCTGCATGCCATCGTCTTCAAAAACCACGTTAATTGGTGGCTCAACTTTATTGCCAGAAAATTCGCTCACCGTTAAGTGGGTGCTTCCACCGCTGGACATTCCGAGGGTGTGTACTTTATCTAAGCTACTTCGCATTGTATCTCCTGTAAATAAAAAACTGATGAATATTATACCACTGGTTTTGCGATTCTGCAATGGTCCTAAGCTAAGGTATTTGCTTAAACTTTAGAAGCGTGAGTTGACAGCAGTTCACCTAATGCACCATGCATAGCGATTTTGCTCAGATGTAAAGAGCTTTTTATCTACTAAATACTACAATTCAGTCAATTCGTACAGGTCAATTGCAGGCTCTTCGTAGGAATGTGCTTCACGAATTGCTGCAATGACAGCCTTAACACTTTCGCTATCGCAGGTAATTTCAATCCGTTCTTCTGCGACTTCTTCAAGCTGACCTACTTGCCCTATGGCAGGCTTAGCTCCATCAGTAGGCAGAAACCGTCCAGTGCCTTTTACTGAAAAACTACAATGAGTATAGTTGCCGACCTTGCCGCCACCGGCATCGCCGATAGCTTGACGGAGTTTATCTGCTTCGTTTTCTGGAACTGTAACAACTACTTTGTAATTACTCATACCATGATCATAGCAAAAATATGCCCTAAGGCGTATTTGATAAGTACGTTAAATTGGTGCGGGTCAGGGGACTCTAACCCCTGGCCTCGTCCTTGGCAAGGACGCGCTCTAAACAACTGAGCTAGACCCGCATGCGGCGCACATAGCGTATGCGCGACTCAAAGATTGTACCGTAACAGAGGCGGAAAATCAATCTAGTAAGATTTGGTGGCTCCTCCCAGACTCGAACTGGGGACACAAGGCTCTTCAGGCCTCTGCTCTACCAACTGAGCTAAAGAGCCACAACTCTGTTATTTTACAGATTATCGGTGTTTTTTTCAACTGCTCAAGACTTTTTCTCAAAACGCTCGGCATCGCGCGTCGTAATCTTATGCAACACTTTTTGCATGGCCATGTCCAAATCTACGCCCTCGTCGTTTGCCAGGCAAATCAGCGCGAACAGTAAATCGCCTAGCTCGCCCTCCAGGTCATCGTCTTTTTCGGTTGGCTTTTTAACCTTGTCGCCGTACTGGTGATTAAGGATGCGAGCGATTTCCCCGACCTCTTCACTGAGCTGTGCAAGCTGACTTAACGAGCTCCAGTACGGCGTTTTGTACGGCGCCACGGTGTCATCGACCTGCTTTTGATAGTCAGCCAGGCTCATTTACTTGTGTTCTTTGGCCATAAAGTTCTTGACGCTGTCGATGGTGTCCATGAACTGCGACGGGAAGATGATGGTGCTGTTTTTTTCTTGAGCCACATCGGTCAGCACTTGCAAATTACGGAGTTGCAGCGCGATTGGATGCGCCGCAATGACATCGGCGGCTTCGCCGAGCTTTTGGGCGCTCAGGGCTTCACCTTCGGCGGCAATGATCTTGGCGCGCTTTTCGCGTTCGGCTTCGGCCTGCTTGGCCATGGCGCGCTGCATGGAATCCGGTAGTTGGATATCTTTAACCTCCACTGTGCTCACGTAAATGCCCCACTTTTCGGTGGAGGTTTCCAAAATCGCTTTAATTTTTTCGTTGATCGCCAGCGTCTCGCTCAAAATGTCATCCAAGCTGGATTGGCCAACGATGTTGCGCACCGTAGTTTGTGCGATCTGGTAGGTAGCCGAAATCACATTTTCGATTTCCACGATCGACTTGGTCGGATCGGTGACCTTGTAGTAAGCAACGGCCGCGACATCAATTGATACATTGTCTTTGGTAATAATTTTTTGCGACTCGATTGGCAGCGTCACAATGCGCAGGCTGACTTTGCGCATTTGGTCGACGATCGGGATAATCAGCCGCAATCCTGGCTCTTTAACCCCTGGGCGCACCTTGCCGAGCCGAAACACCACGCCGCGCTCATACTGGTTAATAATTCGCACCCCGCCAGCCAGAATAAATACCACGATAATAATCAGAATAATCAGAAATCCCATGAGCCTCCTCCGTTATGTAGTCTTATTGTACGGCCACGGGGCAGAGCGATGCAACTATTCTATCCTGTCATCAACGACGCATGCTATTATACAGATATGAATCTAGGGGAACGAAACCGTCAATATTGGAGTGAGTACGAAGCCGGAACAACCCCTGGAGTCGGCAATATACCATCTGCCACCCTACTAGAACGCCTGCCTCAAGGAGCTCGTGTTCTCGATGTTGGTACCGGCACCGGTGAGCTCGCCGAAGCCTTATCCAAACTTGGTTTGAGCGTAGCAGGCATCGATATCAACGATCATGAAATCACCGCTAATAGCGCGCGGGAAACATCGGTTACATACAGTACCCAGGACATCACCGAGCGCACTAATTTTGAGGATGCCTCTTTTGACCTGGTCTTGTTTCGATACACGCTCACCAGCATTCACAAGGATCAATGGCCCGCCCTGCGAACGGAAGCGGAGCGAATCACTAAACCTGGAAGTTACGTATGGCTGGCCGAACCGGGCGTAAACGATGCCTACGCCAGCCGCTATGCCCTCGGAAGCTCAGTCTTAGGTGATGAGCATGCGTTATACGTCTTTAATGATAAGGACCTGGCAGCTAAGATAACAGACACCCATGCGCTGGAAGCGGTAATCGCCAATAATCAAATTGCTCGTATTGTGCGCCACTACACCGAGGCAGAGCTTATGGACCTGTTTCCTTCATTTACAAAAATAAGCCTAGAGCACAACAGCGATACTTCCCCTTCCGGATATCCGCTCGACACTATCACCATGGTGCTGCAAAAACAGGAAAAATAAAAACCCCTGCCGCAAGGCAGAGGTAGATGATTCGTGGTGGAGATACAGGGACTCAAACCCTGGACCTCTGCCCTGCCAGGGCAGCGCTCTAATCAACTGAGCTATATCCCCATGAGATCTGACTCCAACAATTCTACCAAAACAGAGGTCAAAAAGAAAGACCTAGTCTAAATAATGCGTTTTTTGCGCGCGTAGACCACAATCGCCAGAATCAGCACCACGTTAAATCCAACAATCACCGGATACGCCAGATCCGAGTGTTCGAACGGCAGCTTAACGTTCATGCCGTACATGCCAAAGAATACGTTGGGTAGCGCCACCAAAATCGTGGCCAGGGTGAGCAAGGTAATGGTTTGGTTCAAGTTGTTGCTAGTGATGGCCGAATAGGCGTCACGAATATTAGTTACCGAGCGCAGGTTGGAACGGATTGCCTCAATGGACTGTTCGTTATTCAGCAGCAAATCCTCCACGATATCTTGGTCTTCGTCGAACAGCGGAATGTGTCGACCTACCAGCAAGCGGCGCAGCGTAGCGTTGGTGGGCAGCAGTGATCCGAGGAACTCATTGAGCTCGTCTTCGATAGTCACAAAGTCGATCAAGTCCTGATTGGTGATTCCCTGGTTGCGGAGGCGGGTGCGGACTGCTTTAATGCGGCGGCTGGTTTGACCGATAAAGGTTTCGTACTGCTCGCTGATATGCGTGAGAATCAGCAGAATCAGCTTGGCGCGCTGCGTGGTAGCGAACGATACCCGGCCCTGGCTCAGCCAATCCAGCGATGGCAGATGGAACGGCGAAATGGTAATGACGTGTTCTTTGTCGAAAATGATCAGCAGCGGCGCCGTTTCGACCTCGCCGCGGGCCGTGCGGTAGGCGTAGCGCACAAAGATGTAGCTCTGGTCGCCTTCGCGCTCCATTCGGGGTTGCTCGTCTTCGTCGAGTGCGTCTTCCAGATGGCCCGGCTCCAATTTGAATTTTTGCGACAAAATCGCAATTTCATCTTCGGTAGGTGTTTCTACGTACACCCAAGTGCCGCGCTGAGGTTCGGCCTGCTCTTGGAGGCCGTCACTTCGAATACTCTTGTAATAATAGGTGATCATATCTGTTCTCTTGGGCTCATTATACCGTAAAAGCCAAGCTTTCGGGCTTGGCTTTCGGGGTTTCGTGCGCGCCCACCCGGCGGCGGGCAAAAATTTTATGTTGATTTTTGTTTTTGACGCGCCGCTTGTTGCGCACGATCTACCCTAAGCATAACCGATACTAAGACTTTGTCAAGCGCACATTGGTCTGCTGGTTCTTGACCCCAACTCGAGGGAGGATGTAAAAGCCCAAAATAAGAGCCAACAACACCGCAAACCCACACATGATACTCGGGATAGCTGGACGGCTTGCAGGCGAAAGGGTGTTCCAAATGGCACAAGGGACCAGGAAAACCAGGTAGCCAGCGATTAAGCCCCGCACGGATTCCAGTTTCTTCTGCGCTTTTTTGCCTTGAGCCATAAGTTCGTTTGCCCATCGAGCACCCATAAAGATACCAAAAGCCAGCCACAGATAGTAATAAGCTAGTGCGTATGTACCGCCGATCTTGCTGCCCAGCTGGAAAATGACGTAGTTACCGGTGCATTCGTGACCCACAAAAGCACCTTTATAGGTCAAGAAGAAGATACTGAAAGCGAACATGCTGGCGTACGAAAGCCGCACCGCCGTGCGCTTAGGTTTGCCCGCTAAAACATGCATTAAGTGCGTACCGAAGGCAGGCAATGTAGTAATGGCGACGAAACCAATACGCGACCACGCCTCGGCGTGCACGCCACCCAGGCCGGTGCATACGTAATATTCTGCTAGTTGGAATGTGGCAAGACCCAGCAACAAGCCAGCAATCAGTCGTGTGGTGGCGTTCATTTTGTATCGCCAAACTGTGTATGCTGCCAGCGATATTTCGATAAGTAGTGTCGCCAGCATCACGGGCGGCGAAAAGCAGTTGAATTGTGTGCTTTTGTTTTGCTTCATTGGCTTTAGTATATCACCGCGCTGCTTTGAGCGCCTGTTCCGCATAGAATATTACTATGTCATCCAAGCCATACTGCGGATCATGCAGCTCGGAGGCAGTGAACCAACGAAGTTCTGTGTGCTCGGCGGACCTAACAAATTCGCCCGACTCGGATTTCGCAAAATAGGTCAGGGAGATATGCTTGTGCGGCGGATTGGCCTCGTGTACGTCAACATAGTCAGGCCTTGACAACGGTTTTGTAGTGAGCGTTACGGCAGGCGGCTTAGCTCCTAGAATCGTAACTTTTAGCCCAGTTTCTTCGGCAACCTCCCTGTAGAGCGCCTCTTCGGGATCTTCGTTGAGCTCAATATGCCCGCCCGGCGACAGCCACTTACCATAGCGCGGATGATTGACCAGCAGTACGTTGTCGTCGTGAACAATGTATATAGCAACTACGAAATCATATAACTCATGGATGTGCGGCATACTATCCCCCTTCTGCTTCTACAATATACCCTCGAACATCAAAATCGGGATGCCTTAATTCCAAAAGCTCAATGTCATTCCCGCTCTTCATTTCATACACGTAAGGATTACCTTTAGTCTGCGCTTTAATAACCTCGAAATTGTGCACGGGATAGTCGCCATAACCACGTTCTTTGCGAGTGGAGTCGGGTTTTCGAACGCCAAGTAGCTGTATGGCTCTGCCCTCAATGTTCAGATTAGTTTCCACGTAGGTGGTCGCGCCATGAGAATACGGCGAAAGTGGACCTTGTTGGCGCACAAAAGCCTCTACGGTCTCGTATTCGGCGTCCGACTGTGCAAAAACAGTTACCGTATCCAGTGGCAAAATTTGGCCTAACGCTGTTTCGGCGAGGGCAGCGGATTCTGTCGCAATGTATGATAGTGCTTGCCTGCACGTGATTTCATCGATTATCGGCTCAAAGCTAAAAAGTTCTTTTGCGCGTTCGCTCATTTAAGCATCTCCAGGAATTCTTTTTCGGTTAGTCGTTTGGTACCGAGTTTGGTGGCTTTGGCGAGTTTGGATGCACCGACGTTGGCGCCAACTACCAAGAAATCGGTGTCTTTGCCCACGGAGCTTTGGAAGGTACCGCCAAGCGCCCGTATTTTTTCGCCAGCTTCTTCGCGGCCCATGCTTTCTAGGCTTCCGGTGACAACAAATCGCTGACCGCTCAGCTTACCACCGACGTGCTTCACGTCTTTTGGCCAAACCTGCAGTTGCTTAAACTTTTTGAGCAGTTTTTGATTGCGAGGCTCGGCGAACCATTCGACCAACGACTCGGCCACCACGTCACCAATGCCCTCCACTTCGGCCAGCTCGTCGATTTTTGCTTCGGCCAATGTTTCGAGCTTTCTGAAATGATTCGCAAGATCCGTAGCGGTTTGCGTACCAACATGCCGAATACCAAGCCCATACACAAACCGATTGAGTGGCGGCTGTTTTTTGGCTTGAATAGCGTTGACTAGTTTATTGGCAGAGATTTCGGCAAAGCGGTCCAATTTGAGCAGATCTTCGGCTGACAAGGTGTAAATATCGGCCGGATCCGTAACAAGCTGGGCGTTCATGAGCGCGATGACATTTTTTTCGCCCAGGCCCTCGATATCGAGCGCCGCTTTGCTGGCAAAATGCTCGATTCGCTTCCAGGCGCGTGACGGACAATGCTCGTTCGGGCAGCGCCAGACGGCGTCTTCAGCCTTATACTTAACAAGTTTAGTATTGCATTCCGGGCAATGTGTGGGCATTTTAAATGGCTTCTCGGATCCGTTGCGCAACTTGACGAGCGGCTCCACGACTTCGGGGATTATATCGCCGGCTTTATGCACGATTACGGTGTCACCCACACGAATATCCTTGCGGGCGATTTCGCCTTCGTTATGCAGGGTGGCCATTTGTACGGTGCTGCCGGCGATCACAACTGGTTCCAAAATTGCCACCGGCGTTGCTGCGCCCGTACGGCCAATCGATACGAAAATGTCTTTTACTTTAGTGGTTGCTTGCTCGGCGGCGTATTTAATAGCGACGGCGCCACGCGGTGCTTTGCCAACCACGCCGAGTCGGCGATACAATTGGCGATCATTGACTTTTACCACCAATCCATCGGTATTAAAGACCAGATCCTGACGCTTCGTTTCCCACTTTTTGGCGAAGCGCATCACGGCTGGAATATCTTTTAACACTTTGGCGTCTTTGTTGGCCAGAAAGCCTAAGGCACGCATGGCTTCGTAGGCATATTCGTTCGTCGGGATTTCAGCGGCGTCTTGGCGCAGGAGGTCATATGAACGGAAATGCAATGGGCGACCAACAACTAACTTGGGATCAAGCTGGCGAATGGTGCCCGCTGCGGTATTACGTGGGTTTGCAAACAACGGCTTTCCTTCTTTCGCGCGGGCCTCATTAAGCTTGGCAAAGTCATTTTTATACATCACGATTTCGCCGCGGATTTCCGTATAGCCCTGCAGAAAATGCTCATACTTTTTGGATGTCCGCAGCCGCAGCGGCACGGAGTCGATGGTGCGGATATTGCTTGTTACGTCTTCACCCACGAAGCCATCACCGCGGGTAATACCGCGCGTGAGTACGCCGTTCTCGTATACCAACGCGCAGGCCAGGCCGTCCATCTTGATATCGGCGAAATATTCGAGCTTGGCGCCCTCCGGTAAAAGCTTCACAATGCGGTCACGCCAGGCCTCAACCTCTTGTTCGTCAAATACATCGTTTAGGCTCAGCATGCGCGTGGTGTGTTCGACCTGCGTAAAGCCCGGCAACGGCGCACCGGCCACTCGCTGCGTTGGCGAATCAGGAGTAATAAGCTCAGGAAATTCGGTTTCCAGCTGCGTAAGTTCGTGCTTGAGGCTGTCGGCTGCCGCCTCGCTCATAATCGACTCGTCGAGCACGTGGTAGTGGTAACGGTAGTCGTTAATCAGCTCGCGCAGCTTGCTAATGCGCTCGGCGGCCTGTTTTTTAGTCATTCAAAAGCTCCCTGTATAAGGTATAACTATAAGCGTGTACGCCAACCAGCGCAAACATCGTTAGGGCGAAGAATATCCACTGAGCAGCCGCAGTTACCCATAAAATAATCGGCACCATAATAATTGCCGCTACGATCAGCAAAATAACTGGCAAAGCCAACAATTTACGGAGCACTGCCCAGCGACGGCGGCGCACGAGATCGCGGGCTGAGCGCAGGGCTTTGAGAGGGGTCATGTCCGGCAAGGTAACAATATACAGCGCAAACATAGAAGAACTAATAAAGTACAGGCTTAGCACGAACAAGGCTATGCACGGCACGGCCCACAACACATTTTCTAGAGTTGTAACGGCGATGTTGCCAGTGCTCACGGCCGTATACAGAATACTGCCGATCAACGCTGGTACTAACTGAAAACCAATCACCACCGTAACTAAAATAAACGGAATGAGCGGATACATGCCTTTGTAATACGCATCACGAATCCGGACATAGTTGCCCGCGAGTACCTGTCTCAGCGCCCAAATGACAGCTAAACTCGTAATGATTGCCAAAAACAGCTGGTAGGCGCCGGCCGTTTGGTTAGATCCATTTCCTGCCGAACCCACAAGCACAATAAAGATACTCAAACTGGTCGCAACCCCACTAGAGTCACCACTAAATACTTTATGTAAATCCTGCTTGAGACTGTTTACATCGGCCCCCGTGGCCAGACCCTGCACCAAAATCAAGTTAAGCAGGCCGTACACCAGCGTGATACCCAAAAACAGTCGCCAGTGACCCAAAATTGTACGCCAGGCCGTTTTGGTAAGCTGCCAGACATTTGGCAGTTTTACTGGTCTTGTAACAGATTCGGTCTTCGGTTGTTTGGGTTTGGTTACTTTTGCAGACGTCCGCTTGTTGGCGGTTTTTCTCCCAGTTTTTTTTGCCATGTAGCTAGTATATAAGATTTAGGCGTGAGTGCCCATGGAGCGCAAGCGAGCAATGCGATCGTCGATTGGAGGGTGCGTACTAAATAAGCTCGCCAAGCTGCCACCCTTGAGCGGATTAGCGAAAAAGAGGTGGGCGGTGGCAGTGTTTTGCTTCTTGACCACGCTCGACGTATTTTTAATCTTTTCGAGAGCGCTAGCCAGAGCTTCTGGGTAACGAGTTGTAAGCGCACCGGTGGCATCGGCTAAATACTCCCGCTGGCGAGATACTGCCAGCTGAATGAGCGAAGCCACCAGCGGCGCCAAAATTGCCGCCACAATACCCAGAACCAGGAAAATCTGATTGTTATTTTCGCGGTCGTCGTTACTGAACCAGGTGAGCCGGAGCATGATATCAGCCAGTAGCGAAATAATCGCCGTCAACGCAAAGGCCACCATGGCAACACGGATATCGTAATTCTTGATGTGGCCCATTTCGTGCGCCAGAACACCTTGCAGCTCATCGTCTGTCATAACCTCGAGCAGCCCCGAAGTAACACATACAGCCGAGTGCTTGGGATCACGGCCGGTAGCGAAAGCGTTCAGCGCCGGATCATGCATAATATACACTTTTGGTGTTGGCAATCCATCTGTTATGGCCAGGTTTTCGACGATTCGGTACAGGCGTGGGTTGTCGCGTTTTTGGATTTCCTGGGCACTGTTTACAGCCAGCGCCAGCTTGGAGCCACTGTAGTACGTGACTAGCACGTAGAACGCGGCGCCGATTAGTCCGCCGTAGAATACGCCCGTGCTTCCGCCGATATACTTATCAAAGATCCAAACAATCAGCGCCACAAAGGCCACAAATACGGCCATAATGAACAGGGTTTTACGCTTGTTGGCAGCTATATCGGAGTACATCTATTTAGAATTTAACTTCTACTGGATTTTGAACGGCGGCTGTTTGCGCTTCATCGAGTTCAAAGAAAACTTTGTCTTGCTTGAAGCCCAGCAGGCTGGCAAAAATATTGGTCGGGAAGGTTTTGCGCTTGGTGTTAAAGTCGCGGACCACACCATTGTAAAAGCGGCGAGAAGCCTGGATTTTGTCTTCGGTGTCAGTCAGTTCGGCTTGCAGCTCTTGGAAGTTCTGGGATGCCTTAAGATCTGGATAGGCCTCAGCGACGGCAAACAAGCTCTTCATAGTCTGAGAGAACTGGTTCTCGGCTTTGGCGGTTTCTTCGACGCCTTGGGCATTTAATGCGTTAGCACGGGCTTTCGTGACATCCTCGAAGACGCTCTTTTCGTGCGTGGCGTAACCTTTTACGGTGTTAACCAGATTTGGGATGAGGTCGTAACGACGCTTGAGCTGCACGGTAATATCGCTCCAGGCTTCGCTGGCTTGCTGATTGAGGCGGACAAGGCTGTTATACATAGCTGCGCCAATCAAAATAATGACGACGACAACGATTATGGCGATAAGAATAGGGGACATGGCACTCCTTTAAGTTACTCTTTCATTATACACCACATCACCGAAGTCATGTATGATTGAAAGAGCTTATGAAAAAATTGCGTCGTCATCCGTTCATGCCGTTGATTCTCCTACTGTTGGTGCTGGTTGTGTACGCCGCGTGGGCGATTCACCAGCCGCTTCCCTTGCTCCATCCAAGTCGTGGCGTCACCCTGCTGCCAACGCAAACCAGTGCCTCGAACCTCAACTGGCCGTCCAGCCAAGCCGCGGTCGGGATCGTCGATAGCTCGGTTCTTGAAAAACACGGCCTGCAAACACCGGTGCCCACTGCCAGCACCGCCAAAATCATAACGGCACTGATGATACTCAAGCAAAAACCACTTAAAACTGGCGAGCAAGGCCCAACTATTACGTTGACTAGTAGCGACGTCGATATTTATAACCGCTATGTTGCCCAGGACGGCTCAGTGGTGCCGGTGCAAGCCGGCGAGCAAATCACCGAATATGAGGCATTGCAAGCCGTAATGCTGCCCTCGGCCAACAATATGGCCGACAGCATGGCAATCTGGGCCTACGGCTCCATGAGCGCCTACGCCGCGGCGGCCAATGCGTATGTAGCGGGGCTGGGCCTGACCGGCACCCACATTGGCAGCGACGCCAGCGGCCTGGCACCGGATACCGTCAGCACCGCACAAGATTTAGTGAGGCTGGGCGAGCTGGCCATGCAGAATCCGGTTTTAGCGCAAATTGTCGGGCAGTCGACCGCTACCGGCATACCCCTGGCGAGCTCAATACGAAACGTTAACGTGCTCTTGGGCACCTCCGGCATCGTGGGCATCAAAACTGGTAACAGCGATCAAGCCGGCGGTGTATACGTGTCAGCCAGCAAAACCACGTTGGGGAACAAGTCGGTAACTATTGTTACGGCGCTGATGGGCACCCCGGATCTCGGCTCCGCCCTGCGCGACAGCCTACCGCTTATCAAAAGCGCGCAGGCCAACTTTACCTCGCAAGCGATTGTGGCCAACAGCGGCAAAACTCTCGGTACATATGCCCTACCCTGGGGCGGCAGCGTTACGGCCGTGGCTAGCGGCGACCTGCACGTTGAAGTCTGGAAAGGCACCGCCGTGGCCTCCAAAGTTACGCTAAATACTATCGCTGCGGGCACGCACGCCGGCCAAGCCGTGGGCACGGTGAGCGCCGGGCACACGACCCTCTCCGATCAAAGTTCTATTCCTGTAATTATAAAGACTGATATCCCGCAGCCGTCGCTGTGGTGGCGACTGCTGCATCCGGCTCGCTAATATGGTTTTGGCATACTTGCCCAGATAAACATCCGACATTACCTTTCGCCGATATAACGTATACGTTATATCGCTCAAGACAAATAAAATATCCCACGCCAGGTGGGATATTTTATTTGGTGGGTGATGAGGGACTCGAACCCCCGACCCTCTCGGTGTAAACGAGATGCTCTAGCCAACTGAGCTAATCACCCTTGTCGCAGATGGTGCGGACGAGAGGACTTGAACCTCCACAGGATTGCTCCCACTACCACCTCAAGGTAGCGCGTCTACCAATTCCGCCACGTCCGCGTATCTGTAAAAGAACCATCATATCTTATCTGTTTTGGGCAAAAAACTCAAGTCTAATTCTGATTAGCTGCGCGGCAAGTGGTCGTAGAGGTGGTCAACATCGTAGTCGGAGCGGATAATTGCCTTTATATCGTCCAGCGAGGTGCCGAATTTAACGCCTGGATTCAGCGTGCCGTAAGGGTCGAAAATGACCTTAACTTTCTGGAGTAGTGCGTACAGCTCGGTGCCATACATTTTTTCGAGGTATGGAGTACGCAAGCGGCCGTCGCCGTTTTCGGCGCTGATGGTGCCGCCCATTTCGATCACCAGCTTGTAATATTCGTCCATCAGGCGGATGGCTTTTTGGCGATCGCCGACGGCACCGATGTTCAGGAGCGGCTGAATGTGGAAATTGGCATCGCCGGCATGACCCCACACCGCTGGTTCCACGCCATTGCTTTCGAGCAAGCGGTAGGCAGCGTCCAAAAAGGCGCTGATTTGGTCGAGCGGCACGGCGGCATCGTCAATAATTGGCACGCCACGCTTAGCACCTTGGTTGTTGCTGAGCAGCGTCCCCGTAGACTGGCGCAATTTCCAGAACAGTTGCTGCTGCTCGGGCTCGGTGGCAGTTTGTAGCTCCACCGCGTGTTTTTCAAAGATTTTATGGGCTTTTTTGACCAGTTTTTTGCTGTGCTTGGCATCGGTGTCGAACTCCACCAGCATCACCGCGTTCGGGAATGGCTTGGGCATGATGTCTTTGAGCTGGTTGGGGTTGAGCGCGTCGACTTGCGCGAGCGTGTGGCCATCGATCAACTCGATAGCGCTCGGGTGTTCAGGTAAGTTGCGCAGCTCGATCACCGCGTTTTGCACGGCTTCGAGCGAGTCAAAACTGACCATCATGAGCGTGGTTTGCGGATTATGCGCCTCAGTACGCAGCACCGCTTCGGAGACAATACCGAGCGTTCCTTGGCTGCCCACAAACAAGGGCGTCAGGTCAAAGCTGCCGTCTTTGCGCTTGATATCAATCAGGTCGTAGCCGGCGTTGTTTTTGGTGACATTGCGATGGAGTTGTTCAACAAGCTCGCGATTTTCCTCCAAAAGCGTGTCCACGGAACGGTAAATTTCGCCCTCAAAGGTGGCTAGGCCCAGTTTTTTGCTGAGTTCGCGCTTGCTGAGACGCTTAGTTTCAATCACTTCGCCGTTGGCCAACACCACACGCAAACTCTGCACATAAGCGCGAGTGTCGCCGTATTTAACCGACTTTTCGCCGGCAGCGTTATTGGCAATAGCACCGCCAACCGTAGAGTATTCGATACTCGCCGGATACGGTGGCAAAAAACGTCCGTGGGTGTGCAACGTTTGCTGCAATTTTGCGTAATTAATGCCCGGCTCCACGGTAACCGTGTTAGCCTTGGTGTCGAGCTCCAGCACGCGGTTCATATGCGCCGGAAATACCAGCAAAATACCATTGCTCAGCGCCGCACCGGCTTGGTCGGTACCCGAGCCACGAGCGGTAATAGGAATAACGCGACCGCGCTCGGCCAACTGCCAGGTAAACCGCGTGGCCTTACGGATGTCGTTTTCGTTGCGCGGATAAGCCACCAACGCCGGCGCCAACTGCAAAATGCTGCCATCGGTCGCGAAATAGCGACGAGCGTCGGTGCTGCTCATCACCTCTCCCACCAGATGCTCCTGCAAATAATGCGCTACTTTACTCATGTCTGTTTTGCCCTCGTTGTCGCATAACTTCTTACAGCCATAATAGCATATTTGGCGCGGAGGCGCTTATGGTTTTTGACTTCTTAAGATTTAGTGTACTAACAGGGGTAGCGTGTCAAGGCCCTTATTGTATGATAGGCTTTGCCTATTATGCTTGCTCCTCAGCGGCAGCGGCTAAAATAGCTTGGTGTAAGCGGTGCCTACTTAATTCCTGGTCGGTTCTTTCGACTTCAGGAAAATGATCTGGCAGTGGCTCTACTTGTGCAGCGAGCCGTACTATTTGTGTAGCAGTAAGTGTGATTGGTTTTGCCCAGTAATAATTTCCGTTATGCAAAGTTCGTGCCTCTAGCCTTGTAAAAGTTAGCGTATCTCTCAAAGAAAATCGCTGATCCAAGGAATCGCTGAGAAGCTCTTGCAGTGCCTCATATTGGGCAGCGTCATCCAGTTCTAGGGTGCGCAAATGAGCAGATGGTTGATAGGGCTTAATTTCCATAGTTTATACCTTAATTAGTTGGTGCGGATGAGAGGACTTGAACCTCCACGAGCGTAATGCTCACTAGCTCCTGAAGCTAGCGCGTCTACCAATTCCGCCACATCCGCATGTGTAATGAGACAAACCTACTGTAGAACAGAGGTATTTTACAGGAAACGGGCGCTAGCCACAAGGGTTAGTCGTTGGTGACTTTGGCTTGGCGGATTTCCCAGTTTTGGACATTGCTGAAACGGCCGGTGGCGGCGTTGATAGAATGCTCGTTCAAACCGGCGACGGTGCCGTTGGTCAGGTACAACAAGCGCGGCTGATAGAGTCCAAGGGCTGGGCTATCTTGCTGCCAGGCTTGCAGAAACGGTTTGTACTTGATGGTACGCAGCGCCGGATCAAGGCGGGTGCGGCCGGCCTCTAGCGCCGTATCGGCGGTGGTATTTTTGTACTCTGATAAGTTAAGGCGGTTGGCAGAACGAACATCGGCTTGCGAGCTATCCCAATACACAAATACGTCAGGATCAACACCAATGGAGATACCGTACAAAACGGCATCGTAACCGTGTGAAGCCAGAGTGGTTTGGAAGTCATTGGAATCTTGCAATTGCATGCGAACATCGGCGCCAACCGCTTTCCATTGCTGACGTAATTGCCGCGTTACAGCACGATACTCGGCGGTATTGGAGCTGCTCAGCGTGAAGCTAAGGCGCTGACCAGCTTTGGTACGGATGCCGTCTTTGCCCTTTACCCAGCCCTCAGCATCAAGCAACGCATTGGCCACTTTAGGATTAAA
>DASVMD010000050.1:0-13534 GCA_036384495.1 Saccharimonadales bacterium (SeqCode) | reverse complement strand
CGGCGAATTGCCCGAAAAGCTGCAAGATATAGCACCCGAGCAGCGGCCGACATGGCTCGGCGACCGCTATGTGGAAGGCAATAACGCCTACGAAGACGACGAGACGGCTAAGCAGGAAATCATTACCGTAAACAAGCGGGTGTACGAGCTGCATGCCAGCGGCGATCATGACTCGTCATTCGCTCAAATATACTGGACCTGCCGCACTTGGAGCTACGACTATTTCAAGCAATTTTACGATCAGTTGGAGGTTCACCAGTTTGACCGCACCATACCCGAGAGCGAAGTGGTGCCGCTGGGCTTGCAAACGGTTCGCGAGCATGTCGGCGATGTCTACCAGGAGAGCGATGGCGCCATTGTCTTCAAGGGCGACGATCACGGCCTGCACACCCGCGTTTTTATAAATTCCCAGGGGTTGCCAACCTACGAGGCCAAAGATGTCGGCTTGCTGATGACAAAATGGCAGGATTACCACTACGATGAGTCACTGTACATTACGGCTAACGAGCAGGCGCAGTACATGCAAGTCATGTTCAAGAGCGTGGAGCAGTTCGCGCCGGAGCCCGCGCAGCGAGCCCGCCACCTAACGCACGGCACCGTTAAGCTACAGGGCGGCGTTAAGATGAGCTCCAGAAAGGGCAATGTTTTGCTGGCCGTTGACATCTTGGAAGCGGCCACCGCTGCCAATAAAGCCGCCACTGGCAAGGACGCGCAAGACACCGTTTTGGGTGCCGTTAAGTATGCGTTTCTAAAGAACCGCATCGGTGGCGACATTATTTACGATCCCGAGGAATCAGTCAGTCTGGAAGGGAACAGCGGACCCTATTTGCAATACGCGCATGCCCGCGCACGGTCAATATTGCGTAAAGCCGATGGTCCGACGGCGCTGCCTCAGGATTTGGAAGCTGGCGAGCGCAGCCTGGTCCGCAAAATCTCCGAATATACCGAAGTTGTCGACAAAGCCGTGGCCGAACTGATGCCGCACCATATTGCCACGTATTTGTACGAATTAGCGCAGGTATTTAACCGATTTTACGAGCATAACCGGGTGATAGACGATCCACGGCAAAATCAGCGGCTCGGACTCGTGGCGCAGTACGCAGATACGCTCAAAAGCGGGCTAGAATTACTCGGCATTCACGCCCCAGAACAGATGTAAAACCAAGGAGCATATATGGCAAAGCGCAAACGACAAATTCAGAGCAACGAGACAAAAATCCTGACCACAGCCAGCGGTGTGCGCATCGAAACGCCCAAAAGTGAGCGTGGCCAGCAGCATCCGTCAACGGTGTCGGTGATTGTAAATGAGGTAAATCCGGTGCGCGGCTTTTTGGGCTTTTTGCGTGCTCATTCGGTGGTCAGCTTGGCGGTTGGTTTTGCTATTGCAACGCAGGCCCAAACAGTTATTAAGCAACTGATTTCCAGCTTTATCGACCCCTTGTACGGCTTGCTGTTTAACGGCCAAAAACTCAGTTCTATGACAACTACATTGCATTGGCACGGCCGTGAGCAGGCTTTTGCCTGGGGCGCATTTATGTACACCTTGATTGACTTTATTTTTGTGATTTTGGCTATCTACATACTTATCAAGATCTTCAATCTCGACGAACTCGACGAAAAACTTAAAGAAAAGCAAACCAAAAAAGACAAGAGTTGATCACGGGCGTACAATAGAAGTATGCAAGAGTTTTCTGACGAAGAACTTAAAAAGAAATTAACCCCTGAGCAGTACCATATCCTGCGCGAAAAGGGGACAGAAGCGCCATTTACCGGCAAATTACTGCACGAAGAGGGTAGCGGCGACTTTGTGTGCGCCGTCTGTGGCAACGTGGTTTTCAAAAGTGATACGAAGTTTGACAGCGGCAGTGGCTGGCCAAGTTTTTACGATCCGGCCAACACCAAAGCTGTAGTTCTCAAAGAAGACGACAGCCACGGCATGCATCGCGTGGAAGTGACTTGTGCTGTCTGCGGCAGCCATCTCGGCCATGTGTTTGACGATGCGCCGGAGCAACCGACCGGCATGCGCTTTTGTATTAATTCAGCGGCGCTGGAATTCGAAGATAAAACTAAGGCTTAGCAGCCCGTTGAGTGTCCGTGTTTTTCGCCCCAGGCGGCCATTTGCTGCACGATGGGCAGTAAATCTTCGCCTTTGGGCGTGAGGCTGTACTCAACGCGCGGCGGGACTTCGGCAAAGCTTTGTTTGGTGACAATGCCTTGAGCTTCGAGACCGTCGAGGCGTTGCGAAAGCGTGCGCGGATTGCAGCCGCCAACCGACTTTTCGAGTTCGCTAAACCGTTTTGGGCCGCCAAATAAGTCGCGCAAGATAAGCGCGGTCCACTTGTTGCCAATAATTTCCATGGCGGTAGCGATGCAGCCCGTTTTGGGTTCAATGCTTTGATTTACAGAGGTAGGATTCATAATAATTTCCAATACTTTACAAAGTATAGTATTGGGCTTATACTAGGAACTGCCAATAC
The DNA here is from genome assembly GCA_036384495.1 of Saccharimonadales bacterium (SeqCode). Taxonomy (GTDB): domain Bacteria; phylum Patescibacteriota; class Saccharimonadia; order Saccharimonadales; family UBA4665; genus JAQGHB01. The sequence goes on along the minus strand of DASVMD010000050.1, from coordinate 11,057 downwards.
TATATAAAGTATATCATAAAAGGAGACAAACAAGATGAAGCTACAGATTATTGTCGGGTCTATCCGACCAGATCGAGCCAGTGACCGCGTGGCCAAGTGGGTAACCAGCGAAGCCCAAAAAATTGAAGGTGCAGAAGTCGAGGTCGTTGACCTTAAAGATTACGCGCTACCGCTCTTTGACGAAGACGCTTCGCCGCAATACAACCCAAACCGCAAGCCCGAGGGCGCAGTTAAAAAGTGGCTCGACAAACTGGCCGAAGCCGAAGCCTATATTATTGTGAGCCCAGAATATAACCGCTCAATTCCTGGCCCCATGAAAAACGCCTTGGATTACATTGATTTTCAGCTTGTGAAGAAGCCGGTGGCGCTCGTAACGCACGGTTCAGTAGGCGGCGCGTTTGCGTTGGCTAATTACCGCGTTGCGCTGCCGCAGCTGATGGCCATTGTGGTGCCAGAACCAACCATGATCACCGGCGCAGCCGGCCTGATCGAGGAAACTGGCGTGCTCGACGCCGAAGTTGCCGCCAATCCGTACGGCCCAGCCGGCGCGCTAACCAACACCTTGGCTTCGCTCAAGTGGCTCCACGACGCCTTGGCACCCGCTCGCGCGAATAGCTAACAACTACGTTTGAGAGACGTATGCGCCAGAAACTCCGTCCTTTAGTGCCGGAGTTTCTGTTTTATAGAGGTAAAAGTTATAATGTAGACCAATGGAAGAGTTACATTACCGCGCACTACCCGAAGAAGACATGTATGTTGATTTACCAAATACTGACGGATTGAAGATAAAGGGCATTCTTCGGGGTACTTTTGATATGCCGCTGGTTGTTATCATGCACGGTCTAACGGGGGAGGCAAATGAGCTGCTGCCATACCTGAGTGCTCGATATCTATACGAGCGTGGTTTCGCGAGCTTGCGTTTATACATGTACAATCCCGAGCCAAACACACGAGACCTTATTGACTGCACATTGCAAACCCATGCCGACGACTTTGATACGGTAATCAACTTCTTGCGGACCAAAAATGTGCCAAAACTATTTGCTGCTGGGCACAGCTATGGCGGAGCGACAATTTTACTCGCCAAAAGCAAGCTGGATGCAGCAGTTTTATGGGATCCTTCGCACGGGCTGGCGTTCCAAGATGAGAACCGGGAAAAACAAAAAAGAGAGGCGCGCCAAAAGCAATTCGACGACTTTGATGCATATCTGAGTGGTCCGGGCTACGTGCTGGCTAAAGCTATCTCGCACGAACAGCAAACACTCGGTGATACTACTGACTGGGCTGCCGGCAAGGGCTATCCACTAAAGATTATTTCGGCCGCAAAAGGTGTATTATCTGAACTCGGGAAGCGTTACGTCGCAGTGGCGGACGAACCAAAATCACTTATTACTATTGAAGACGCGCACCATAATTTTGAAGATTCTGACGAAGTCATGTTGCAGCTATTTAAAGAGACGGCCGACTGGCTAAAGGAGTATTCATAATGGCCGATATAGATAAAAAAGCGATTCCGACCAAGCTGTTGTGGGTGGATTTGGAAATGACGGGGCTCGACTCACAAAACGATGTGATTTTGGAGATTGCCGCTGAAATTACCGATTTTGACTTCCAGAAGATCGCCAGTTACGAATCTCTGGTGCAGCAGCCAAGGGAGCTGGTGTTAGAGCGTATGCAGCAGCCACTTTCGGCCGAATGGTGGGCGCAGTATCCAGAGAATCGGGATAATTTTTTGGCAAAGCTCGACAGTGGAAAGCCGAGCAGTCAGGTTGAGCAAGAAGTGATCCAGCTTATTACAGATCAAATCGGGGACGAGCCGGCAATTCTGGCAGGGAATAGTATTCATAACGACCGTAAGTTTATCGCTCGCTGGTGGCCGGAGTTAGATGCCAAGCTACATTATCGAATGCTCGACGTCAGCGCCTGGAAAGTGTTCATGCAGGGTAAATACGGCGTCGAGTTCGAAAAAGCCGGCGCACATCGGGCGTTCGATGACATACAGGCTTCGATAGCCGAGCTACAACATTATCTAAACTGGTTTGCAGAGCATGGATCATAAAACTGTAGAAGAGTATATCTTGAGCATGCCCAACGCTTGGCTGGATTATCCGTTTGGTGAGGACGTGGCAGTGTATAAAGTTGGCCCCAAAGATAACGGCAAGATGTTCGCGCTGATCCGCGAGGGTAAAACGCCGGTGCAACTTAGTCTCAAGTGCGATCCGGAGCTATCCAAGCTGCTGCGCGACAAGTACGACGAGGTGCAGCCCGGCTACCATCTCAATAAAAAGCACTGGAATACGCTGGTTTTGGCTGGCCAAATGGACTGGCAAGAGGTGCAGGACCTCATCCGACATAGCTATCAGCTGGTCGCTGGGCTCTAGGGGTTTTGCTGACTGCCAGCCTGGTTTAGCTGTTTGAGTAGCTTTTCGGCATTATTATAATTATCGTTTAAGATGCCGCGACCGACCGGGCCCTTGTTGGCGGTGTAGACTTGCTTGAGATCCTGCATGTAGGTGGTGAGTTTTTGCTGCATGGCGGACCTAAATGTGGTGTCGTAGGTGCTGTTAGTGGCCGCAGTGGCTAGCTGGCTGGTAATACGGGAGTCGACACGGGCGTTGAGCAGCGTGGGGAAAGCTTTTTCGTTGAACTTGACGCCGTTACCGGTGAGGTAGTTGTAGACCTTTTTTTGGTCGGTGTTCACCGTGAGCTTTGCCGTGAGAGCTATGTTTTTATCATCTTGGGTGATGGCGGTTTGGCCGGCGGCGTCGGTAGCAATCAGGATGACCTGCTGCTGATCCTGCATGATGCCGACAAACGGCGTCAAATCGGGCTTACGATTGAAAACGCTTTTCAGAATTGTAAAAATCATGAGCAGCACAATGAGCCCGACTACAACCAGCGCAATGCGGCCAATTATGGAGCCGGCGCCGGGCAGTTTTAGGCCTGGCCCTTTGGCTTTTTGCGGGCTCATAATAAAGTCATAATCAGACGGCTGATGAGTCGGCGCTTGGAGTGGCTGCGGTCCTTGAACGTAGGGTTGCGGCGGAGTATTTGGCACCTGATTAGGATTAGGCCCGTACGGCTGATTGGGTTGCATAGCTTCTATTTAATCATAAGAGGTACGGACTACCCAAGTTCTGTGTGCTTGCAATATGATATTGACAGGCTATCATGTATATAAATCAAGGAGATCACATGGAAGCACTGAAGGCAGAGGTATTTGAGCCGGTAGAATGTACGGCCGAGGAAGTTTTAGCCGAGTTAAGACGGCAGCGGGAGCGTGATTTTGCAAAAAAAGCAGAAGAACTATTGCCCGATAGGCCATACAATGGCCCGGGTCCTATGTCTTTGCAGATAGGCGGACTGGGTGTGAGGGCTGTATATCAAACTGGCGAGCAGGAAGATTACCCCACTGAAGCGACTCAGGCCTGGCTTGCTCGACCGCATATTCATCAGCGTGGCCATATTATTACGCTTAAAACCCAGGCCATGATTATTGGTGAGGGGGGTTGCGTTGTGGAGGAGGGAGGCGAACCTGTGGATCAAGCCCACTTTTGGAGTAGCCAGTATATGGAGTATGCCGAGGCGTACAAAGACTATTCTGAAGCACAGTATCACCATCTTCTGAATGCCATAGGCGTTACTCTCTGGCATATCGAAAATGCGACAACTGATCCGATGACCTACGCCCATAGTGTTATTAGCGCATAGCCTAGCGTAGGTTCTAGCGTACAATAGGGGTAGATATGGATGCGGTAGACGAGATCAAGGCGCGCCTCAGTATTGAGGACGTCATTAGCGAATACGTGCAGCTCAAGCGAGCTGGACGGAATTTTCGTGGACTGAGCCCATTCAGTAATGAAAAAACGCCGAGCTTTATGGTGAGTCCCGAAAAGCAGATCTGGCATGACTTTTCATCTGGCAAGGGTGGGAATATGTTTAGCTTTGTCATGGAGGTTGAAGGGCTTGATTTTAAGGGCGCCTTGGAGCTGCTGGCGCGCAAAGCTGGGGTGGATTTAGAACAATATCGCAGCAAAAGTGGCCGGTCTGGCGGGCCAAATAAAGAACGGCTGTACGAACTGTTGGAACTGAGCACAAAATTCTACCAAGTGCAGTTTAGTAAAAACAAAATGGCACTCGACTACGTGTTTACGAAGCGTCAATTTAACAAAGAAACAGCGCTGGTGTGGCGAATTGGCTACTCGCCAAACAACGGCTCAGCCCTGGTGGATTACGCCAAAAGCAAGGGTTTTACCGAAGACGAAATTAAGCGCGCGGGGCTATCGGCACGCGCCTATCGCGGCGGCATACAAGATATGTTCAGAGGGCGCTTGATGATTCCGCTGCAAGATCCGCAGGGCAGAGTAATTGGCTTTACGGCCCGTTTGTTGGCCGACGATCCGAACGCGCCAAAATACATCAACACCCCGCAAACTGTGCTGTACGACAAAAGTCGGCACGTGTACGGGCTGCATCTGGCCAAAGAATCAATCCGTAAGAGCGGTTTTGTGGTGCTGACAGAGGGAAATTTGGATGTGATTGCTAGTCACCAGGCGGGTGTGCGACAGGTGGTGGCCACCGCAGGCACGGCTTTGACCGAACCGAATCTGAAGGCGCTGAGCCGTTTCACCGGCGATATTCGCTTGGCGTTTGACGCCGACAAGGCTGGCGTGGCAGCCACCGAACGCGCTATTCCGATTGCCTCGCGAGTTAAGGTTTCGTTAAGTATTATTGATATTCCGAGCGGCAAGGACCCTGATGAGCTTATTAAGCAAGACCCCGCGCTGTGGCGCGAGGCGATTACTAAAAATCAGTACGCCCTGGATTGGCTAATGGCGCGCTATAAAAAGCTGCTGGATCTGAGCTCGGCACAGGGTAAACGAGAGTATAGCGATGTGTTGCTGCCGGTGGTACGTGGCCTGAATGACGATGTAGAACGTGATCATTATATGAACCAAATCGCCGAAGCGATCGATGTGAGCCGTGATGCCTTGGAGCAAAAATTCAAGAAAACCACCGCCGAAACGCCGGCGCCGCGACGACGACAGATTAAATCTACCCCTAAACAACTCGATAAAGCGGCGATAGAAAACCAAAAACTCCAAGACCACTTCTTAAGTTTAGTTTTAATGCGCGTCACGCTCCGCGAATTCCTCGATTTAATTGAGCCGGAAATGCTGTATACCGATGACGGCAAGGCGTTGCTCGCATTCCTTAAAAAACATCCCGATTTTGACGGAAAATCTGCCAAATTGATGCAAAATTTACAGGATTATGGTAAAATACAAGCATTACTCTACGAGGAACTCTATCAGGGCCTCGAGCTCAATGAGCTTCATTACGAAGCCGCTCGATTGCAGGCACGACTGGTAGAACAATTTATAAAAACGCAAAAAGCCAAATTGGCCGAACAAATGGAAACTGCCGACCCAGCCGACATGCTGCATTTGCTTGGGCAAGCCAAAACATACGATGAATTACTCGGTAAAGTGAAAGGAGCCATGCATGGCCAAAGCCAAAGATAACAAAGCCCCTAAAGACAATAAAAAGAGCAAAAAAGCCGACGAGCCGGCGTTGAGCGTTGAAGAGCAGCGCAAAAACCTGGTTGATAAGGCCAAAAAAGACGGTCACGTATCCCAGCAAGATATCTTCGCGGTATTCCCAGAAACTGCCGAGAACGCCGAAGTGCTTGATGCGCTGTACACCGAACTTGCTGATTCCAGCGTAGAAATTACCGCCGCTGGCCCGGACGTCGAGAAATTCACCGACGAATGGGCTGCCGAGGAAACTGAAGAGGAAGAAGTCGTTGCCACCAATACACCCGTGTATCTGGACGACGACGTGGCCGACGACTCGGTCCGTTTGTACCTGCGCGAAATCGGTAAAATTCCACTTTTGAACGCCGAGGAAGAATTGGCGCTGGCTCAGCGCGTGGTGGCCGGCGACAAAGACGCCAAAGATAAGATGGCCGAAGCCAACATGCGCTTGGTCGTTTCCATTGCTAAGCGTTACGTTGGTCGTGGTTTGGATCTGCTAGACCTCATCCAAGAAGGTAACACCGGCCTCTTAAGGGCCGTCGAAAAATTCGATCCTGATAAGGGCTTTAAGTTCTCGACCTACGCTACCTGGTGGATCCGCCAGGCAATTACCCGCGCCATCGCCGACCAGGCCCGCACCATCCGTATTCCCGTGCACATGGTTGAAACCATCAACAAGCTGCTCCGCACGCAACGACGTCTCACCCAAGAGCTCAACCGCGAACCTTCCAACGAAGAAATCGCCAAGGCTATGGAAATCGAAGTCGACAAAGTTGAGCACATCATGAAGATCAAACAGGACATTTCATCTTTGGACGCTTCAATCCGCGACGACGAAGAAGACAGTGTTTTGGCTGACTTTATCGAAGACGAAGACACCGTTTCACCAGAGGAATCTGCTACCGGCCAGCTCTTAAAAGAACAGGTTAAAGACATGCTCGGCGCGCTGACCGAACGCGAGCAAAAAATCCTCAAACTCCGCTTCGGCCTAGAAGACGGCAAATCGCACACCTTGGAAGAAGTAGGCCAGGAGTTCAGCGTAACCCGCGAACGCATCCGCCAAATCGAAGCCAAAGCGCTTGCCAAGCTCCGCAAGCACCGCGACGCTAAAAAACTCCACGACTACATTAAATAATTCTTAACTTCACGCGATTTTATAATAATAAATTGACATAAGTGTTGACTTATTATAATGTAATTGCTATTATAATTAGGTAAGCTTTAGGCTTGCTTGATTTTGTTCGAGACCCGCTTTTATAGCGGGTTTCTGATTTTATCGGTTAAATCGCCTCTGTAAACTTAATCGGTATTCGAAATCCTCGGCAAAGAGTATGTCTCTTACGATTCTTTCATTTTTGGCGTCTACAATTTCTCGTCCTATATGACCGCGGGCACCGAATACAAAGCATTCTTTTCCGTATTCATCGTGAAGATATTTCATGGCGTAAGATAGGTCTCCATCTCCAGAAAATAAGAAAATTGTATCGTAATTTTCGCGCTCTTTTATTAAATCAACGGCCATCTCAACATCCAAGTCGCATTTAACATCATAACCATGGGGATTAGTGTCGCTTGGCATGTACTTAACTCTCTTAGTAACGACTTCAAAACCGCTAACCACAGCTTGCTCAAGCATGCCTTTGGACCAAGCTAACAGTTCAGTGGAGGATTCGCGTGGTCCGTAATCTGAGCCATAATAAAAACGTCTCAGGAATTTTGAGCCCGCCGTTAAGCTTTTCATGAGCTGACCGAGTTCTTTAATGCCGATATCCCAACCTAAGCTTTCTTTCCACCGTTCGACATTGCTGAAATCAATGACTACAATAGTGCGCTCTTTTTGGGGAGCGTAGGCGGTGAGGAATTGCTTGATTTGCTGTTGGGTCATGAGGCAACGTTGTTTACTCCCGGACGGTATTAAATCGTTTAAAAATAGTAGCAAGGTTACATTAAATAAAGATTAAATTATTGTATAGCTCCTAAAGAGGTAGATTTGCTAAAATAGAATGATGAATAAACTTTGGGTTATCGGTTTAGCGGGTACGAACGGCTCAGGTAAAGACACCGTCGGTCAAATGCTAGCTGAGCACCATAACTACCTATTTATATCTGTTACGGAGCTACTCCGAAAAGAGGCAGAACGCCGCGGCTTGCCGGTTGAGCGCGAAAATCTACGTATGATTAGCGCTGAGTGGCGCCGTGAGCTGGGCCTCGGTGTACTAGTAGATAAAGCCATCGCCGAATACGAAACCGTCCGCGACCACTACGCAGGCGTCGTCATGGCGTCATTACGCAATCCCGGCGAAGCCGACCGTATTCACGAGCTTGGAGGTACTATGGTCTGGGTCGATGCCGATCCAAAAGTCCGATACGAACGTATCCAAAAGAATGCCGCATCTCGTGGCCGGGCAGGCGAAGACAACAAGACCTTCGAGGAATGGCAGGCCGAAGAAGCCGCCGAAATGACCTCCAACGGCGACGAGGCCACATTGAACATGTCCGGCGTCAAAGCCAAATGCGATGTCTTTCCGCAAAATGACAGCGCCAACCTCGACGAATTCCGGCGCGATGTCGAGCAGGCGCTTGGCCTCTAGTTTTAAAAATTCGTTAATTATGTTAAAATAATATACATAAACGGAGTTTTGCAGTGAGCGAATCGGCAAGAATAAGCGTGACTGAGCCCTTAGATGTTACAAGAGGCGGTTTAACGTACCAACTCGGAGTGGATAGGGCAGGTATAAAGAGCTACTATTCGCAGCGCAGTGTTGATGAAGTTATGGGCGTTGATGCTCGTTTTGATGAGCGTGCTCAGGAAATATACAAAGGCCTCGATCCTAAAACGGTATTTTTCCCGCCCAAAAACTACGAACATTATCCTGAAGCTCCCGAGGAAGAACTACACAGTATTACTGACTCTTTGAATGCATACGGTGAAATCAGCTGGCGAGCCTTTAGTGTTCGGCATGTTGGCGGCACGGCTATTTGGCTGAGTTTAGTCGGCGGCGATGATTATGTCATTATTAATAATGGGAAAGCTGCCAACAAAGAGTTGCAAAGTGATGACAACATGTATGTGCCACTGAGGCGCTCGCCAAAAACCGATATAGCGGTGGTAGGACCACCTACAGAATCAGAGAGTTCTCTAGTCATTGCAATGGGAGTTGCTGATTGTTTAGCTGTCTCTGTTATTGATGAGCGGACGCGAGCGTTTGGATTTGCTCATGCCGGACGTACCGGCACAGCGCTTAGAACCTCAGAAAAGGCAGCAGTACTCTTAAAAGGCGAATTTGCATCGCGTCGCAGCGATCTCGTGGCTTATTTAGGAGAAGGAGTTTGCACAGCGTGCTACCCACTCGACGAAAAGGCTATCGACTCATTTATCGCAGATTTTGGCGGCAAAACAGAGGTAAGCAAGGTTCTCGCACAATACCCGCAAGCCATACAGATGTTTGAGTTTGATGGCAAAAAGTCCTATACCTTAGATCACTATGCGTTTAATCGTTATGTGCTTGCTCAGCAAGTCCACGAAATTGTAGAGGCGCCAAATTGCACGGCACGCTCGAATGAACATTGTGGTTCACTGCCAGACGGCCACGTTCCTGCAGAGAAGCAGCAGCCTTTCTTTTCACATCGACGCGTAAACGGTAAGACGGTTGGCTGGCGCATGGAGGATGGTACGATGCTAGAACTCAACACGAGTCATCTTACGATGCCTCGCAATCTTGCTGCTATGGTCCGCAAGTAGCCAACCATAAGAAATAACATTCACTAGCCTCTTGAAGTATACTGGAGGCATGAGTGAGGCGGTAAAGGGTAAAAAACTGGTCATTATCGACGGTAAAAGTGTGTTTTACCGTGGCTATTACGCCATGCCCAACCTCAGTACCAAAGATGGCACGCCCACCGGTGGCGTCTTCGGTTTTGCGACTATGGCGCTGGAGGTGATTAAGCGCCTCAAGCCAGATTACGTGGCCGTGGCCTGGGATAAACCAAAAACCAATATCCGGAAGCGCCTGGCGATCTATCCGGAATATAAAGCGGGGCGCAAGCCGGCGCCGGCCGATTTTTACGATCAGATTCCGATTTTGCATGAGCTGCTTGAGGCTTTTGGCTGGCCGCTCTACGAACTCGACGACTACGAGGCTGACGACATTATGGGTGCGCTGGCCGTGCAAGCTACCAAAAAAGGTATCGAAACGCTGCTCGTGACCTCTGATATGGACATGTTGCAGCTGGTAGATCCGCATGTACACGTGTATGCGCTAAAAACGGGTCTCAGCAACATAGAATTGTATTCGCCCAAGTCGTTCGAGGCCAAGTACGGTATTCGCGTGGAGCAGTTCCTGGACCTTAAGTCGATCAAAGGCGATTCATCAGACAACATTCCGGGTGTGCCGGGTATCGGCGAAAAGGGCGCCGTGCAATTATTAAACCAATACGAAACACTGGACGGCATTTACGACAATCTGGCGCTGGTTAAGGACACGCTGCGCAAAAAGCTGGAAGCGGGCAAGGCTTCTGCCTACATGAGCAAGGAGCTGGCGCGGATTTGGACCGATGCGCCAATCAAGCTTAACTTAACGGAGGTGGACGGCCATCATATTCAGCCCGAAAAGGTGTTGGAGCTACTGCAAAAACTGGAGTTTCGCAGTTTGGCGCGGCAGTTGCCAGAGATTATGCAGGTGGCTATCGACAATCATCATGCTGCAACCAACGCCGCAACCGTCAAAGCCGGCGCCGGCAATTTTATTACCAAAACTGAGCAGCTGGAAACAGTCAAATTGGCGGGAGACGTTTTGTTTGCCCATAGCTTTACGGCTGGCAAGCACGGCAAAAAGCCGCTCGTGTTGGCGCTCACTGACGGCGAAAAGCAGAGCTATATTTTAGATCTCGAGAAGCTGCCCTCGGCGGAAGTTGCAGCGCTTCTCAAGACGTTTCTAAAGGGTAAAAAACTGGTCGGCTACGATGTTAAAGCCACGCTGCAGGTGCTTTTGGAGCTCGGCATAGAAATGCCGGCTGTCGGGCACGATGTACTGGTCGGTGCCTTTGTGCTTAATGCTCTGCGCCGCGAGCAAACGCTCACCGAACTCGCTCAGGCCGATCTTGGCTACGAGGGTCATGGTTTCGAAAATCTCGATCCCGAGCAGCTGGCGGGCTGCGAGCCGGAAATCCTGGCAATTATTAAGGCGCTCTACGAACAGCAGGCCAAGGAGCTCAAAAAAGTCCCTAAATTCCCGGCGCTGGTGCACGATATCGAATGGCCGGTTATTCCGGTTTTAGCCGATATGGAACACACCGGCATCCAGCTCGATACCAAGTATCTCAAGAAGTTTGCCGAAGAAATCAATGATCTTATTAGCGACTACGAGCAGCAAATCTACGGCCATGCCGACCAGGAATTTAACATCGCGTCACCAAGCCAACTGGCCGAAGTTTTATTCGACAAACTGCAGCTGCCGAGCAAGGGGATTAAGAAAGGTAAAACCGGCTTTAGCACCGCGGCCAGCGAGCTCGATAAACTCC
>DASVMD010000049.1:0-4072 GCA_036384495.1 Saccharimonadales bacterium (SeqCode) | reverse complement strand
CTGATTTTTACCAAACTCAGCACCCGCCGCTTCTTCCGCGATCGCTTGGCGCTGTTCTTTGGCATTTTGTTCCCGTTGATTTTCTTGTTCGTGTTCGGTGGTCTCAGTGGCGGCAATAACGATGTGACCTTTAAGGTGGCCATTATTAATCAGTCCGACAGCGCATTTTCTAAAACCTACGTACAGCAGCTCGAAAAAAGTAAGTTCTTCGAAGTAAATAAAGATCTCAAAACCATTCCTGCCGCCAAAGAAAAAATGGTCAAAAGTCAGATTGACGGCATTGTAGTCTTGCCTAAAGATTTCGGCGCCCAGGCTCCTGGCCAAAACTACCCATCAGGCCATGTAGATGTGCTGTATAGCCATACAAGCGCCGGAACGGGCCAAACTTTAACCACAGTTCTCGACGGCTCCCTAAAGCCCCTAAATGCTAAATTTGTAACCATAAAAGACCCTTTTAGTGTCACGGGTAAGGAGTTAAACGACAAAAGTTTGACAGCTTTCGACTACACCTTTGCCGGTCTGCTTGGTTTTTCGATCATTGGCCTGGGTATTTTTGGCCCAGTTAATGTCTTTCCGGAACTCAAAAAACAGGGCATTTTACGACGCTTGCACACCACGCCGCTCAAGGTCTGGCAGTACTTCTTGGCAACCATGTTTAGCCAAGCTATCACCGGTGTCGTGTCGATAGCCATTCAGTTTGCCGTAGCGATTAGCGTCTTTCACCTCAAGATCAACGGCAGCTACCTCGAAATATTGATCTTTACCGTTTTAAGCATTTTCATGATCCTCGGCATCGGCTTAGCCATTGGCGGCTGGGCTAAAAACGAGCGCCAAGCCGCGCCGCTCAGTAATATTATCGTCTTCCCCATGCTGTTCCTGTCCGGCACCTTTTTCCCGCGTTTTTTGATGCCCGAATGGCTGCAAACAGTCACCACATACCTACCACTGACCCCTGTTATTGACGGCTTACGCCTGCTCACCACCGAAGGCAAGCACCTAGTCGATCTTGGCCCGCAACTTGGGCTAATCGGCCTATGGTTCGTGGTGATTTACGCGGTTGCGTTCCGCGTCTTTAAGTGGGAGTAGAATAAACGTAAGCACCATTGCAAAAATAGTATAAACGTGATACAATACATATGTTATGGCTAGAAAGATTCTGAATCACGGCGCATTATTAGAAAACGGTCAGGGCATGCTACTGCCTCCTGCAGAAGTTCCTGACGGTGCCACCTTGCTACTCGCCCCTGAAGCTGAGAGCAGCTTTTTCCAAGATCCCGAGCTCGCAGACAGAGTTAGCCGCTTAGAATACGAGGCCAAGGCGCTCAAGAATTTTGTCGCAGCCTGTGAGGCAACAGGTTCAATTATCGATGCTCAAAAAATTACAGAAGGCGTCCAGGATTTCGATGATGATATTTTGCCAGTGATTTTTCGCCGCAATACATCTATCAAAACCCGCCAGCGCCTAGCAAAGCTAGTGCCTAAAATTAATTTTGCACACTCTATTGGCATTGAGCCCGAAACGCTTGTCAGTCGAGATCCTGAGACCGGCGAGATAGCGGAGGGCAGTCGCATCGAAGTAGTAGCCAAAGATAGGCCAGTTACCCGCGAGCTAAATCGCCGATACAAGGTGTTTGAAGATCGTTATAGCGGCATCAAAAACCGCGAAGCGCGTGATGTTCGCCGGCAAGCAATCAGTACTGAAATAAAAAGTTTGCAGCTTGGCACATTGGCCACCCGTAGTAGCTAGTCGGATTGTCTTAATCAAAGATTGGTTGTATAGTACTAGCTGCTAAGAGGTAGGTACGTGTCAGGAAATAACGCTATACATACTGGTCAAATGTCGCTGGAACCGGCGGTCGCAACGCCGCTTATCGAAGAATTGAATGACTCCAACGGCGTGTATCGGCGTACCTACAAAGAGGCGGGGCTTAGTCCTGATGCTCGACTGTCTTTAGGGGAGCTGGCTAGAGGGCTTGGCAGCTTGGTGCTACCAGGCCACGAAGTCATGCAGCTAAAAACTTTTGGTGTTGAACAGTGCGACATTGAACGAGCTACCAGTCGGACTCATATCGACCATCAGTTGTATATCTGGCCAGATGATCCGCGCTACCAGGATACGGTTGGTCAACAACTGGTTAAGGTGCAGTCGCGAGCTGGTGTGGAGCATTTTATTGCAGAACAGCTGATGCTTCCGTTCGCCATACGGTATAACGACAGGCGTCAGCAGTTCGATCAGCCGGCAGTGGTTTTCCCAGATAACGAATATCGCAAAATAGTTCGCAATCCAGGTGGTTTGGTGGCAGTTACGAAAGTTAACACCCGAATTGCTAATAAAAAGCGAGACCCAGAGCATCCACGCTTTACCCGCGATCGCGATGAGATCTCGCGTCGGGCCGACAGCGCCGCTGCCCAAACCCCCGAAAACTATATTGAAACCATGAAAAAACTCGATGAGCGCTATATAGCTCAGCATGGGCTGATTCGTAGCTTGCGCCGCCAAACCTATGTTTTTGACTCTAAGACAGGCATGCCAGTTGGCCGCTATAAAGTCAAAAATTTGGATAAAAAGCGTCGTGAAGCTGAAGAACTATTTGCAGAAACTGCCGAAACGGCTGCCCTCAACGCAAACCTCACCGATCGAGAAGTGTCAGCCGTGCATAGAGCTCGGACCAAGGAGTTATTTGGCATGAAAGGGAGTGCGCGGGAAACCGATGAGGCTTGGAAACGTCAACTGGTTACGCAAGAACTTTTTATAAACGCTCGTCGCTTTAAGCTGGTTCAGTCAATTTTTGCCTGTGCGGCCCAGCACGCTGTATATCGTAAGGCTGTAGCTGAGAGATTTTTTGCTGGACGTGATGATGCGCCCATTAAAGTAGCATAGTTTACAGCGCGCTTCCGGCCGGCTTATATATACTGCTCATATTCACGAATGACAGAAACGGCCGATAGTTGTAAAAAATAATAAAGGGTGCTATAGTATATTTATATGAGTGAACGAATCACAACAACCAATATGGGTGAGCGCGAGCTAACCGACGAAGAGCTCGCTACTGCGGAGCAAATTTCGCAACAGGAATCCGAAGCACGTCGTGAGAGAATTGAGTCGGTTGGCATCAAACACCCTCTTCTCAAGCGGATCATAGCCCACGGCAGCTTTAATCGCGGCTAGTTTATACTTAAGCTATGAATTTGCAAGACTTGCCGAAGCCGTTTTTTGTATTGGCGCCGATGGACGACGTCACCGACACAGTGTTTCGGCAGGTAGTTGCTGACTGCGCCGCGCCGGATCTGTATTTTACGGAATTTGTAAATGTCGACGGCTTGCAAAGCCCAGGCCGCGCTAAACTATTAAAAAAGCTGCGGTTTGTGGCTTCCGAGAAACGCTTGATTGCCCAACTTTGGGGCATTAACCCTGATAATTTTCGTAAAACCGCTGCGCAAATTGCCGACGGTACTTTTGCCCGCGAGCTCGGCTTACCGGAAAGCTGCAATTTTGTGGGAGTGGACCTAAACATGGGCTGCCCGGCGAAGTCGGAAGTCAAGAATGGCACCTGTAGCGCGCTTATCAAAAACAGGCCACTGGCGGCTGAGATTATTGAAGCGACGCGCGAGGGCCTGGCTGGCCGTTTACCCCTGAGCGTAAAAACACGCTTAGGTTTTAGCGAGGTCGACATGACATGGATCTCATTCTTGCTCGAAAAGAAACTTAACATGGTAACTATTCACGGTCGCACTCGGAAAGAGATGAGCAAAGTGCCGGCGCACTGGGATTTAATTGGTGAGGCCGTTAAGTTGCGCGATGCCATCTCGCCCACCACGCTTATTGTCGGTAACGGCGATGTCGAAACGCACCAGCAGGGACTGGACCTTGCAAAAGAGCACGGCCTGGACGGCATTATGATTGGCCGCGGCGTCTTCCATGATCCGTTTGTGTTTGCTGAAACCTCAACGTGGGAAACGATCACATCAGAAGAGCGCATCGAATTATACCGCAAACACGTGCAGTTATTTGCAGATACTTGGAAACAAGGCGAACGCCCAATCCACACGCTTAATAAGTTCTGTAAAATCT
>DASVMD010000048.1:0-18361 GCA_036384495.1 Saccharimonadales bacterium (SeqCode) | reverse complement strand
TTCAAGCAAACATTCAACCCCATCGAAAGGAAAAAACAAAAAATGAAACGTAAAAAGTTAGACGCGCGGGGCTTCTCGCATGACATTCTTATAGTCTTGTTTGTGGTGATTTTTGCGATTGCAGGCGTCGCTTATTTAGTTGCTAGTCACGCTGACAGCTGCGATTCAAGCGCCTCTGGTGTTAGCTCGGCAACGAGCGATACTACCAGTGACGCTACCTGTCCTGTCAGCGATAGCACGAGTGGCGCGGTTTCGTCTTCTCCGGAGAGTCAGGTAACCTGTGCGATTACTGGCATTCCAAGCTCTCCGTCATACAACACTACTCTTAGCCCACAGCTCCAACTTACCAATAATGGGTCGAGTCGGGTAGTGGTAGTTACCAATACAGTTTTTTCTCTCTACAAGCCAGACGGCACTTCAGTCTATCAACAGACTCCGTATCCTAGCACCAATCGGACAGTTGACCAAGGGGCTACGTATACAGCACCATTGGGCGCCTACACAGTGCCATACAGCAGCGCTTCAATAGGGAGTGGTGGGTACGAGGTATCCATCAGTGGTGGCGGTAGCTGTTCGACTCGCTTTACTTTACCTTCTGCGCCAGTAGCCACGACTCCACAGCCGCTCGCCAATATCATCATCGAAGGCGAAAACATGACCGGCAGCAAAGATACGACTAACCAAGCCAGTAGCACCGCCAGTAACAAACTTGATCGCCCAATGTGGCATTCTGGCACTTTGACCAAGTCATTTACAAGTACCGGAAAACTTACTGGCGTGACTGTCCGTGCTCAAGCAAACGTTTGCTCGGGCAGTCCGCAGATGGTCGTAGTTGTTGACGGCAAGGCCGTCATTCAAACCCCTGTTGGAAGCACAACCTGGGCTAACTTTACTGGCACCCTCACAAGCAATACCTCTACAAGCCATAGTGTAATCGTGGCCTTCACAAACGACTACGCCACCAAGACCTGTGATCGAAACCTCTATATCGACAACTTAACATTTACTCAGCAGAAGTAGCAGGTCATGTCAGAGCGTCAGCCATTTGCTGGCCGCCTCGCAGATATTTGCGCCAAAAGTAGCATTGCCTTGGCCGCCTGCCTTGCCTTTGCTGTACCGTTCGGACCGAGTCGCAACACGGACATGCAAGGCTTGCTACTTTTGATAGTGGGCGGATTGGCGTGGATATCCTTGCTACTCAAATGGCATGGTTGGCCGCTTGATCGCCCGG
Source organism: Saccharimonadales bacterium (SeqCode) (assembly GCA_036384495.1). GTDB lineage: Bacteria > Patescibacteriota > Saccharimonadia > Saccharimonadales > UBA4665 > JAQGHB01. The sequence goes on along the minus strand of DASVMD010000048.1, from coordinate 17,130 downwards.
CGACAATACTTCTAGGCTTGTTTTTTGGAATTGGCGGAATCAGCAGCATCGTAAATCCGCACCTAACGTACGATTTACTCGGAGCGCCTCATATCAGACTCGGGTATCTCGGCCTGTTAAGCTGCCTAGGTTTTGCCCTGCTGCTACAGCGCACTGCCCTACTAAATATACTACGGTTCCTCTATGCATTGATTCTGGCCATCGCACTTATTTCGCTACCCTACGTACTTTGGCACGATCATTCGGTAACCAGAATTGGCGGCTTGTTTTCGCAAGCGGATATCTTTGGGGTGTGCCTGGCAGTAGGTCTTATTTTGAGCAGTTATGTGCACTGGCAAACAACTCGGCGAAGATATACGTTATTTGTCGTGGCGCAAGTGTACTTGTCCGTTTTACTAATTCTAACTGGTACACGAGCAGCTATATTTTTATGTGCCATTCTGTACCCAGTAAGTTTACGACTTGGCTCAAGGGTTTCTTATACAAAACTTTTACTAGGCAGTGGACTTGCAGTAGCATTACTCATACTAAGCCAATCGATTTTACCGGGTCGTGTTACCGACGCTCACTATGCAACGGAAAGTGTTTCTTACCGCATAGCACTACACCAAAACGCACTTTCAGAGAGTACCGATAAGCCACTGCTAGGCTATGGACCGGGCAATATCGCTGACGCCCTCGACTGCCAACATCTGACTGCGCCAGCTCTTCAAAAGACGTGCCATCAGGGATTCTTTTTTAATAGCAGTCACAACATATTTCTTGATCGGGTGCTCAGTGCTGGCTGGCTGGGCGGCGTATCATTTCTTTGCTTTGTGATATATGCATTACGTATTGGCTTTCGCGGACAGCCAGTCCTCCGCGTTACCGCTACGGCTGCACTACTTATCACGCTCTATTATCTGACCAACGTAACCAGCGTGATTTTGGAGCTATTGTTCTGGGTGCTGCTTATGCAGTGCTTGCGCCCTAGTCGCGCTTCAGCATCACGGTAAAGGCTTCGGCCGGAATGTCGACTTTGCCAAAACGCTTGAGGCGTTTTTTGCCTTTGGCCTGTTTAGCGAGCACTTTTTTCTTGCGCGAAACGTCGCCACCATACAAGCCAGTCGTGACATCTTTGCGATATGCGCTGAGGTCTTCGCGAGCAATAAACTTGCCGCCGATTGCCGCTTGCAGTGCAACCTGGAAGTTCTGTCGTGGAATAACCTCTTTAAGTTTTTCGACCACTTCGCGGCCCAGGCGCTGCGATTCTGATCGGTGAACCATAATACTTAACGCGCTAACTATTTCACCGGCCACGTAGAAATCGACACGAACCAAATCCTCGGCACGGTAGTCGGACAGCTCATAGTTGAACGAGCCGTAGCCACTCGTCAGACTTTTGAGTTGGTCATAAAAATCTGTTAAAAGATTAGCGAGCGGAGCCTCGAAGCTAATGAGTGCACGTTCGTCAACATAGCTAATATTTTTTTGAAGTCCACGCTTGCCGCTGATCAGTTGAATAACCGCGCCGATGTAATCTTGCGGCACAACGATCTCACCCGTAATCCAAGGCTCGCGAATCTCCCTGATTTTGACCGGATCAGGTAATTCGGCAGCGCTTTTGATATCAAGTTCTTCACCGCTTAATAATGACACCTGGTAGTCCGTAGATGGGTTTGTAACAACTAGCTCTAGGTTGTACTCGCGCTCTAGGCGTTCGCGAATAATATCCATGTGGAGCAGGCCCAAAAAGCCGATACGCACGCCGAAACCGAGCACCGGTGAATTTTCGGGTGCGAACTGCAGCGCTGAATCGCTGAGGCTTAATTTTTCAACTGCGTCTTTAAGTTCCTGATAAAACTCATTGCTTTCCGGGAAGAACCCGGCATACACAAAGGGCTGTACGTCTTTATAGCCTGGCAGCTGCTCAGTTGCTGGCTTGGAGCTAAGCGTGACGGTATCACCGACCTTGGCGTCGCGAGTGGTTTTGAGGTTAGTCACGATGTAGCCGATTTCACCGGCTTCCAGACTTTGGCCAGCAGTCATTTCGGGTTTAAGGGCACCGACTTCCAGTGCGATGCCATCTACGCCCGTGGCCATCATACGTATCTGACTATTTTTGCTAATTTTATTATCAAAGACGCGCACGTATAAAATAACGCCGCGGTAATCATCGTAATAACTGTCGAAGATCAGTGCGCGGGTTTCGGGCAACTCCGAACTTTTTGGTGGCGGCACGAGTTCAACAATTTTCTGTAAAACGGTGTCGACGCCTTGGCCAGTCTTGGCAGAGATGTGCAGAATGTCCTCTTTTTTGCAGCCCAGCAAACTAATAATCTCAGCACTTACTCGTTCTACGTCGGCGGCCGGTAAGTCAATTTTGTTGAGCACCGGGATAATGGTAAGCTCAGCGGCAAGCGCTAAGTATACGTTGGCAAGCGTTTGAGCCTGAATGCCCTGCGTCGCATCGACAACTAGCAGTGCCCCTTCGCAGGCCTCTAAACTACGGGAAACTTCGTAGCTAAAGTCTACGTGTCCGGGAGTATCAATCAGGTTAAGCTCATAATCCTGGAACTGCATCCGCACCGGCGCCAGCTTAATGGTAATGCCTTTTTCGCGCTCCAAATCCATTTTGTCGAGCAGCTGCGCTTTCATGTCGCGCTTTTGGACAGTGCCGGTAAGCTCCAGCAAACGGTCGGCCAAAGTAGACTTACCGTGGTCAATGTGCGCGATAATACAAAAGTTTCGAATCTTATTTTGCTGCATGTCAGGCTATTATACCAGAAATAACAGAGGTGGGCGAATATTATTGTCGGTAGTCTGCCTGTTTGCGCACAACTTTGTAGTTACGCTGCAGGTAAAGCAGTATATTGATTTGGTGCTCGAGCTGGGGGTGCACGACTTTTTTGTCGGCAGTCAGCAGCCCCGTAACTGCATCAAGCGAGGTGGCCAGCATGGCAAAGATATCGCCAGAAGCCACCCAAGCATCAATTTCTAGCTGGGCTGGTTTTTTGGAAATGTCTTGAAAAAGTTGCACCGGCAGATCGCTGTGTTTAAACACGCGGTTGTCTGATTTTACAGAATAGGTTGTTTTACTCATGGTTCTATGCAATCCATTACACTTATATATTTACCTTGGGTTATCACCAAATGATCGAGCAATTCAATACCCAGTACCTGCCCAGCGTCGATAAGCTGCTTAGTAACATGGATATCTGCCGAGGTTGGCTCTAAGCGCCCCGAGGGGTGATTGTGCGCCAAAATAATGGCGATGGCGCTGCGCTCGATAGCCGGCTGAAAAACTTCGCGCGGATGGACAATGTTTGCCGTTAGGCTGCCGACAGAGATAACTTCGTCGTAAATAACCTGGTAGCGGCTATTGAGATACAGGCCGCGTAACTGTTCTTTTTGGCTGGAGCCGATATCGCGCAGGTATTGATAGGCTTGCAGAGCATTTCGAACTTGCACTGGGCGTCCAAATTGCTTGGCGTGGTAGCGCCGGCCAAGTTCAAAGCTGGCCACAACCTGGCAAGCTTTATTGAGAGGAATGTCTGCAACCTTACTAAGCCGCTCCGGATTGAGCTCGTTACTAATGGCCTTTTCGCCGTACTCTTTGAGTGTGCGGGTGGCCATGGCTAAGACATCTTCTTTTTTGCTACCAACACCCCAAACTACAGCTAGCAGCTCAGCAACCGATAGGTTTGTGGGACCGACTTGTTGCAGGCGCTCGCGTGGGCGTTCGTCGTCGGGCAAGTCTTTAAAACGAAGTACGTACTGGTCTGATGGAGATTCGTTAAAAACGAGATCCTGGTCGCTCAGTCGATATGTTGGTGATAGTACTTGTGACATACACCTAGTATATCCATATCTTTTGGCAAAAGTATTAAATAATTATTAAATATAATAAATTTTGCAACAGATGCGTTTGACTCAGAACTCAACCTTTATGGGCTTAAGGACAATTTTGCGGACACGGGCGAACAGAGGTCGCACTTCCTCAAGATCAAAAACGGCCGACACGATAATATGCACCCCAAACACGACCACCGCCAAGGCAATCAACTTAGAGCCAAGCGTCAGGATACCGCGGTCGTTAATACCAAGCGGATACAGCGAAATCATAATAAAGCCAGCTACGACGCTAAAGCCGGTAACCGATATAATGCGCAGTACACCGCCAAAGAAAGCTGCGTCAAACAGCCGATGGTCGCGGATCAGCATTATAGTTGAGAGGATAAACACTTCAACCATGGCCACAATAGACTGCGCGAGCGCCAGGCCCGCCACACCGTAGGCGCTCGGTCGTGCCAGATTAACTGCCAAAAATACGTTAAGAGCAATTGTGAACAGCGAAACGAACAACGGAGTTTTGGTATCTTTTTGGGCATAAAACCAGCGTGAAATAATCGAATAAATAATTCTAAAGAAGATAGCTAGTGCTAGGAATCCAAAAATAGTAGCAATTTGCTGGTTACCTTGAGCGTAGATAAGGCGGGCAAGGTAGCCACGACCAAAGTAACAGACAACGACGAGTGGCGCGCTGATCCAGATCATAGCCCGCAGCACCATCAAGAAGTCACGGCGAAACAGATCGGGCCTGCCTTGGCTCAAGCGAGCATTTAACCGAGGGAAGGCGGCTGTAGAAATGGCGGTGCCGATGAGCAAAATAGGAGCAGTACTTAACACGAAGGCATTGTTATAGTTACTGATCGATCCAGCCCCAAGACCGCTGGCAATATGCGTTTCCACAATGTTTTCCACCTGGTCGACACCCTGGTCAAGTGACCGGGGAGGTAGGTTGCGTAAAATAAGGTGAAAATCTCGGCTTTTCCAGTCAATACGAGGCTTCCAGTGGAAATTGGTTTTCCAGTTACCACAGGCTACGACTATTAGCTGTAGAATGGCTCCAATAAGTGCGCCAACGCCCAAGCCAACCAGCCCCAGACTATCCTTAAAAACAAAGATACTAATAATAATTGAGGTGTTATAAAACAGCGGCGCAATAGCGAAGAAAAAGAACCGGCCCATTGTTTGCTGCACACTAGTCAGGATGCCGGAAATGGTGAATAGCAGCGGGTTAAAAGCCAGCAGACGCATAATTGTGGCCGAGGTGTGGAGTTGCTCGGGCGACAGGCCAGGAGCCACTACATGCTTAATCAGCGGCTCAGCAAAGATCACGATAATCACACCGACCACAGCCATAATAATGGCCAATAAGTTCATGAGTGAATTAGCCAGCTGCCAGACGCCTTTCTTATCACCTCTGTGCAAGTGGTCGGATAAGATTGGCATAAAGGCCACGCCCAGCGCACCAGCAGCCAGCGTAAAGAAGAAGAAGTCGGGAATGGCAAAGGCGGCAAAATAGGCATCGGTACTGTGATGGCCGGTCAGTTGGAAGTTGCCGTTGACCAGCTTAGTGCGCAAGAACCCGAGCAATTGTCCGGCAAAGGAGGTCGCTACCAGGAGCGCCGCGACGTTACCGATACTGATGCGTTTTTTTGGTTTGGCTTTAGTGCTGGGGTTCATGCGTAATTAGAGACTTCCGAGGTCATCTTCCAGTATAGAACAGGCTGGCTTAGGATGACACCCCGCTTTTGCTTTTCTTGGTTAATAGAGCGCGGCAGCGGAAGGCAGTTTAGCGCCTTTAAGGGTTTCGAGTACTTCGTCGGCATCGACGGTTTCTTTTTCGATGAGGCGATCTTTAAGGGCTTCCAGGGAGTGCAGATTGGCCTTGATGACAGCGCGGGCGCGGTTAGCAGCTTCGGTAATCAGTGACTCTACTTCATCGTCGATGAGCTTGGCGGTTTCGTCGGAATATTCGCGCTCGTGGACCAGTTTGTCGAGCATCATGCCCTCATCGACATGGAACACTTGGTTACGCAGTTTTTTGGCGCCCATACCCTGGTTGATGATCATATCGCGGGCCAGACCAGCGGCGCTCTGCAAGTCGCTACCGGCGCCGGTGGTGATTTTGTCTTCGCCCAATATAATTTCTTCGGCGATACGGCCACCGAGACCACGAGCCAGCATGTCTTTAAACTGCACGAGCGACACAAAAACGCGGTCTTCGGGCGGAATGAACCACGTTACACCACCGGTGCCGCCGCGTGGAATGATGGTAACTTTGTGAACGGGATCGCTATCGGGCAGTACGTGACCAACCAGTGCGTGGCCAGCTTCGTGGTAGGCAGTGGTAACTTTGTCGGCCTCAGTCATAACCTTGCTCTTGCGCTCTGGGCCAATGGCCACGCGCTCAAAAGCTTCGGTTACGTCAGCTTGAGTAATTTCGTTGTGGGAGTTGCGAGCCGCGATAATGGCTGATTCGTTAGCGATGTTAGCTAGGTCTGCGCCAGATGAGCCAGCCGCCTTGCCGGCCAACGAGCTGAGGTCAACGTTTTTGGCAAGCGGTTTCTTTTCGAAGTGAACTTTGAGGATTGCTTCGCGGGCTTTGCGGTCGGGCAAGTCGATATTTACGCGGCGGTCGAAGCGGCCGGGGCGTAGCAGCGCCGGATCGAGCACGTCGGCACGGTTGGTCGCAGCCAAGACAATGACGTTTTCGCCTTGCTCGAAACCGTCCATTTCAACCAGGATTTGGTTGAGGGTTTGTTCGCGGTCGTCGTGGCCACCGCCCATGCCGGAACCGCGGCGACGCCCTACGGCATCGATTTCATCGACAAAGATGATACACGGAGCGTTCTTTTTGGCTTTGGCAAATAAGTCGCGAACGCGCGAAGCACCGACACCGACAAACATTTCTACGAATTCAGAGCCAGAGATACTAAAGAATGGCACGTTGGCTTCGCCAGCCACCGCGCGGGACAGCAAAGTTTTACCTGTTCCCGGAGGGCCGACTAGCAGCACGCCCTTAGGGATACGCGCGCCCATACCGGCAAATTTCTTGGGGTATTTTAGGAATTCCACTACTTCTTCGAGATCCTGTTTGGCCTCGTCGGAGCCAGCGATTTCTTTAAAGGTAACTTTGTCTTTTTCGTTGCCGTACAGGCGAGCGCGACTCTTACCGAAACTGAGCGCCTGATTGCCCTGCCCTTGAGCGCTACGCAGCATGAAGTACAAGAATGCGCCGATCAGTACCACCGGAATAATCGTTCCGGCCAAGTTAATCCACTCTGAACTGCCGCTAGATGCCGAGGTAGTGTTGATTTCGACTTTGCTGTAGTTAAAACCTTCGTCCTTAAGCGTGGCGTTAGGTTCCAGGTAGGTTTTGAGCGACGGCTTACTCTCGCCTTTTTTAGTGATATCAAGCTGATTACCAGTAACGGTGATCTTTTCGTACTTACCGGCGTTAGCCTCTTGAACGGCGGTAGTAATAGGGATTTTCTTAAGAGAACTCGGCTGATTATTGGCAGCCAGCACAATTATTGCAAATAGAATGATAAGGGCAACAAAGCCGGCATTTTTCATGCCCTTGTTAGCGCCTTTGCCTGGTTTACGCTTCGATCGGAGAGGTTTTTTATCCATAGGTATTTATTATACCCTTGCCTGTTATTTTTGGCTAGCGCTCCGTACTTTGGAGTGCCAGGGTGTCGTTTTTTACGTGCATGCTCAGGCCTTTTGCAATGTCAATTAGTGAGCCGGATTGGGCGGTTTTAGCCGCCACGACCAGTCGTTCGAGCATTTTTGAGTCAATCGTTTTGACGCTGTTCGCGCGCAGCCAAGCAGCCATAATTTCGCGAGCTACTTGATGCGGTAAACCGTTAAATTCACGTCTGTCTAGGATACCCCCAACAGATTGAAAATGCAAATACTTAACAAGTAAAGTATCGAGCTCGCGATTGGTGTGGTGCAGGCCGGAAATGATCTGCAAAAACTGCTGTCGATCAGCCTCCCCCAAGCGCGGCATAATGCGCCTGCGCACATAATTACGCAGATATTGCTCGTTGCTATTGGTACTGTCTTCACGCCACACGAGGCCCTGATTTTTGGCGTACGCAATAAGTTGCTGCTTAGGCACTTTGAGAAGTGGCCGCACAATGTCATGACGACTACTGAGCGCCGTTAAGCCTTTGCGGCCACTGCCTCGCAGTATGTTAATAATTGCCGTTTCCAGCACGTCATCCTGATGGTGGGCGGTGATAACGGCACGTGCACCGCTGGACTCCCGCACAGCGCGTAAAAAGTCGTATCGCGCTTGGCGAGCGGTTGCCTCGCTGGCCTCAGCCCCCAGCCGACTTTCGTGAAACACAAACGGCAGCCCCAAGTGTCGCGCTGTGGCTTGCACCAGCTTGCGGTCTTCGGCTGAATCTGAGCGAATCCCATGATCCAAATGCGCCACCACCAATCTGTACGGCGACCCGCTGGCATAGTGCAGCATGTTGAGCAGCGCCACGGAGTCCACCCCACCGCTGACCGCCACAACATAGACTCCGGGCGTTGGTAATTCCACATCCATATCTTATTATTGTAACAATGACACAACATAAACATCAGCCATGACCGAATTATTGCTCTTTGCGGTGGGCATCATTATTGGCAGCATGAACGCCATTGCTGGTGGCGGTATGTTGCTCGGCTTTCCCGCACTGATTGCAGCTGGTTTGACGCCACTAGCGGCTAACATCACCGGTTGTTTGGTGGTTTTCCCCGGGCAGCTAAGCTCTGCATATAGCTACCGGAAGTATTTGCGTAAACTATCGCCGCAATACCTGCTTTTGCTGATTCCCTGTTTGGTTGGTGCATTTATAGGCTCAACGGTGCTGCGGCATACCTCTACCACGCGCTTTCAAGAAATTGTGCCGGGGCTGATCTTTTTAGCAGTGCTATTGTTTGCTTTTCAGCCATATCTGCACTTTCACTTGCGGAAACATATTACTACGCGAAGTCACAATATTACTCGACTGCTGCTCATTTCTCTGGGGATTTTGCCGATCGCCACCTACGGCGCGTTCTTTGGCCCAGGCTTTGGTTTTGTAATGCTGGCCTTTTTGGGTTTTGCTCGCTTGCCAGATATCCACCAAATTAACGGCCTCAAGAATATTGCAGGCGCGTGCATATCCGGAGTAGCATTACTTAACTTGTTAAGTACGCATCTTATCAATTGGAAATTCGGGCTGGCTATGGCCGTCGGCACTACAATTGGCGGTTTCGTGGGCGCACGTTTTTCGCAACGCTTTTCCTCGCACGCCATCCGAATCGTGGTCATTATTATTGGCCTCGTGGCCGCCACCTACCTGGCATTTCACTCTTACTAACCCTAGCCAACAGAGATAAATCGTGCTATATTACCATCTGTCTTTCGCTGGTGCATCACGCCGGCGGACCGACGAGGCGGCGTAGCTCAGCTGGTTAGAGCACAGGACTCATAAGCCTGGGGTCGGTGGTTCAAGTCCACTCGCCGCTACCACATAGACTTTTTGTCAATTTTATTATACAATGCTTCTATAGAATCACTTCCTGAAAAACATCAGCCCCAACCGCCTCGCACCTGGAATGAACTACTAGGTCCTTTTATCCGTGCCAATGGCTTAAGCGATAAAATCCGCGAAACTTCAGGATTAATAGTTTTGGTGAGTGAGCAAGGTACTGAAGTCTGCCCTGATTTCCAGTTTGAAAGAGATGAAGCAGGAGAATGGCGGGTAAATCCTCACGTGGCTTTTGCCTGGTCTCTTATATCGTCCATGCAGCGCGCACAAGAAGGCAGAAGTGACTGGGCAGAAGCAGGATGGCTGGCCAAGCCTCGTGAGGAATATGGCGGCCGCACTTGGGTAGATGTTTTGAAAGATGAAAGTGTTACTGACCAGCAGAAACTGGGTATTTACGCAGAAATTATCTGGGATGCAGTAGATGGTGCTTGGAAGAGTGGCATTGATCTAGTAGACCCCAGAACTGTCTTACCAGAATAAGTATTGGCGGGGTTCGATAGCACTGGCTTAAGCTTCAACAGTGGTCTCTTCCCTCAACTGCTTCACGATTTGCCATATGATTATCAGTTCAGCTTTGATTTGGTTCCAATTCGGGCCAGTCACGCCTACCATTTGGCTGATAATTTAACTGCAAAAAAGTGCCCCGTTAGGAGCACTTTTTTGTTGCCTGTTTAGCGCTTAGCTGATGCCGAGTTTGGCAGTGCAGGCTGGCCATGCACCCCAACCCTGGCGGCCTTGGAGCATTTGGGCACGACTAATCTGCTCTTCGCGGCTGGCTTCGTTGGGGGAGCCGCTACCGCCGACTGCCTGCCAGCTTGATAGCGTAAACTGAAGGCCGCCGTAAAAACCATTACCAGTGTCGATACCCCAATTGCCTCCTGATTCACAGGCAGCAATCCGATCCCAAACACCGTCTCCCGCCGAAGATACGGCTGGAGCTACAGCAGGTACTGCTTTAGTAGTTGGTGCAGCAGGAGCCGCTACAGGCGCGGGCGCCGATGCGGGCACCGGTGAAGCTGGCAAAGCGCGTGGCGTTACCTGCTCGTCGGCAGTGGGAACGCGCAAAACTTGACCAGGATAAATTAAGTCTGGGTTCGTGATGTCTGCATTTACACTAAACAACCTCACATAAGTGGTGCCATTGGCTTCAGCCAATGATTCCAAAGTATCACCGCTCTGGACAGTCACAAGCGTTGGTTGTGGTGCCGGAGCCGGAGGGGTTGCAGCTGTTTTTGCAACTTTTATTACAGTGTTGTGTTTTGGCGTAGTGTGATTGTGGGCGTTAGCCACAAAAAAAGAGTTACTAGTAGCAATAGCTAAGACGCCAGCAAAGACAACTCCAAAAGTTGTGAGTACTTTCATATATACCTTTTACCTCCTTTTTACCCCTACTCAGTCAATCTAATAGCCAGCACTACGGGCTAGTACTAGTTCGTATTGATGTAGTTTTGATTGTGATTGACAAGGGTTAATTGTGTGCTTTTCTACACTCACTGACAAAAAGCACAAGTTCTATCGTATCGCATACTACATTTAGTGTCAACCATTGCCGCTTGCCACTACATATAGCGGCTAACGTATAATTTGCAGTTGTTTTATAGGTGTTCAGCTTGAAATTGGTCCCAATTCGTTCCCATCACGCCTACCAAGTACAGCGTCCTATCATTTACTTTTTACCACCAGCAACTGTATAGCCACTGTGACTGCTAGTACGGCAGTCATTACACGAACAAAATTATTGCCTTTTTTGATTGCTAGCTTTGAGCCAAAGTGAGCGCCAATTATATTGCCTACCAATAGGCAAAGTCCGTATTTATAATTAATAAGGTCCGCAAATACCAAAATACCTAGGCTTATAACAGCTCCGATTGAATTGGCATAGAAACTGTGCGCCATCGCTTGTAGAGCGGTCAGACCCCGGAAGTACATGAGTGTCATAGTTGATAAGATGCCCGTACCCGCTCCGAGCGCCCCTGATGATATAGAAGTAAGAAAGTATACAAAAGGCCAGGGTTTTCGTGCTCGTCGCTCTGTACTCGCGTAGTTGGGCTTCTTTAGACTGATAAATACTATTAATAGCAGCACTACCGCAATGATTTTACGGAGAAAATCAGCATTAATATGCGTAAGTGCTAGCGTGCCCAGCGTCACACCTAAAATATTAATGGTTATAATTGCAGGTAAATATTTCTTTTTAATCTGCTTGGCACGCGAGAAATTACGCACCGCAGGCAAAAAGAAACCGAGGTCGCCAAACTTGTTAGTAGCGATTGCTTGACTCGTTGGTAGTCCAAAGGCTATCAAGGTGAAGAGTGTCAGTAAGCCGGCTCCTCCTCCGGACATAGTTCCTATAAAGGCGACAACAAACCCCACTAAAACTAAAGCAATTTCATGCATACTCAGCAAGTACCGCCTCGACCTCACCCACACTCGCATACAGTTGAGCATCAATACCAAACTCACGAGCCTTATCGACTAACGTTTGCCTGTCGTCAAAATAGGCGATTTGGCTTGCTGATAAACCTGGAAAATCTGCAAGTAGCTTGTCGAGCACAGCACGCCAAAAATGATCTTCGTGCTTATTAAAACCAAGGTCGCAGGAGCAAAATATGCCATCAACTTTATCTTTAAAGACTTTCTCCTCAAGCCATTGCTTACGATATCGCTCTTGCTGAGTTGCAAGATACACTTTTACTCCGTCTTTTCTTAGACGCGCTACGACATCCAACAACTCGTTATTCGGGTAATTTTCGCCTTCAAACCACATATTCATCAATTCTTCGGGTGTTCCAGGCCATTGCCACAAGTCATTATGCTGACGCAAAGCATCTTTTAGGTCGTACTTGCCGAGCGAAGCGTCTCTGAACTCTTTGGTGGCGTAAAATTTTACCTGCTCTTTGGGGTCAACACCGTATTTTTTGCAGTATTGCTCTGCAAACAGCGTAGGCGGCAAAAGCAATACTCCGTCAACATCAAATAGGACTATCTTGTGCTTGCTCATTGGATTTAGTATAGCAATTACAGCGCTTGTAATCTTTTTGGTATAGTGAGGCCATGTTTCAGTACCTCGGCCTGATACTAGTACCGATAAGCTGGGTGGCCGGCGTATATCTTGTGCGAAAGTGGCGCGGCACGTATGCGATGTCAATCAGCAAGCACGCCGCTAGCGCCAAAGATGCGTCAAAACTCTTTGCGGTAATTTTAGGTGGTGGTAGCGCATTATTCTACTGGTGGCTCATTGAATGGTTCACGCCGCACCTGAAGCTGGGATCTGTATTCGTGATCCTTCTGAGTTTTACCGCTGCAGCTCAAATTGTAGTAGCCCTCATTCCCGACACCATTGGTTGGCGGCATCATGTTCACCAAAAAGTAGCGTTGGCCATGGCTGCGTGTTACGTGCCTTTAACCTACCTCATTTTGGCATCCGGCAATGTGAGTACCGCCGCCCGAGTAATAGCGTACGCTTGCGTCGCCTCTACGCTGATTGCTGGATTGCTGTTTTTGTGTGTCAAGAAAGCTCGTAACTACTACCTCATCTTCCAGTCGATGTACATTGTGGCTTTTCAGGTGATTATTTTATCTGTGGCTTACGTGCACTAACGAAACAATCTTTCCCATTCGTCCGGGTCCCGCAGCGGTATTTTGCCAAGTCGAAAGCCACTTAAAGCTGCGTGGCATAACAGCAACGCGTCGGCATCGTCTACGCACTCAAAAACGCTTCCCGCTAAAAGTTTATACTCGCTCAGTGCTTTGGGCTGCTCGGCATCGTCCATTTCGTCACGAGAGTCAACTTCTTCCATAGTAACCAGCCGAAATCTATACGGCAATCTCCCAAAAAGCGACTCTTCTTCGCTTGGTTTTGCGGTATATTCTCGCGTAATTTCCAGTTTTGCGTAGGGCGAGATGAGTCTTCCAGCGCTCTTTTGCGTGCCCTCAAGCAGCCAACATGTCACGACATCCGGGCTAAGTTCTTCAATTTGCGAAGGAAAGGTATCTAGCAATTCGGGGTCAGAAGCGATATGCCAATATCTACCGCCCTCTGCGCTAGGATTGTCTGGCCGTGTTTCAATTTGCCAGCGCTCGGTACCCCAAACATCCATATCCGGCTTGCGCGTTGGTAATATAATTTCTTCCGGTACTGCCATGTGACTTATATATTTATACGTTTTACCAATATTGTCAACTCCGCTCGCGTTGGCCCCTAGTTTGGTATAGTAACAACATGGAACTCATGCAAGCTTTCAAATACTGCCCCCGCTGCAGCAATACATTCAAGCAAGAGAACGGCGTGCTCGTTTGCACGAGCTGCGGGCTGCACTTTTATAACAACCCAAAACCCTGCACCTCTGTTGTTTTCGTTAATTCCAAGGGCGAGTATCTGCTCGTCAAAAGAGCTGTTGACCCTAAAAAAGGATGGTGGGATATCCCGGGCGGCTTCGTGGAAGACGGCGAAACATTTGAGCAAAGCGCCAAACGCGAAGTTAAAGAAGAGCTCGGCTTAACAGTCGACGATCTGCAATACTTTGGCTCATTTTATGACAAATACCTGTACCAAAACATCGTCTACTCCACGCTCGCGGTGGTATACACCGCAAAACTACCAGATGGCACCATTACGCCCGATGACGACGTTGCGGATTACGCATTCTTCAAGCCAAATGAAATCCCACTAGACAGACTCGCGTTTCCATCTATGATCGAAACATTTAAGCAACTCAACGCTGCTTACACCGCCAGCGCATCGCCATAGGCAAATTGTCGGTCGCTAAAGGCGGGGTTGTCGGTAATGACTTCGTGGGTGGGGATGATGCGGGCGCGTTTTTTGTGCTCGTTGGGCAAGCCGGTGAGTAGCAAGTAGCCTTGCCAAATATCGTTGCCGACCTCCAGCTCCAAGTGAACGTGGCTGGAGAGGCCTTTTTCGTCGCTTACCGAATATACGAAGTAATTGCCGATACCGAGCAGGCAGTCGGTTTGATGGGGTTTGCGCGACAGAACCAGTATTTCGCCGAGGGCGCGCGGCTCCACCCATGCAAAAACGTCATCGTCCAGATACAGAATTTTGGTGTTTCGTTTTGTTTCGATTAGTTTGTATAATCCGCTTCTAGTTAGCTTGATCATTTGCTACTCCTCTCTCGCTAAATAATTGCTTTTCTATGGCCCGCACAAAGCCAGTGGCGCAGGCGTCGTTAAAGGTGCGGACATTGATATTTCCCAAGCGGGTGTGCAGCGTAACGGTGCCTATAAAAGCGACCTTGCTGTAGGTTACCGCGCTGACGACTTTGTAGGCGATCTCGTTGTTTTTTATAAATACCGGTTTGCGGTCAATGAGTAGGACGCGCTTGTCGGTGGCCACCAGTAGCCCACGACCAATTATCTTTTTACCGGCGGGCTCATCTCTTACGTAGCGGCCGTAGACCACGCCCATAATCTCCTCATTCGGCTGAATAACACGCGGGAGCATGTGCGTTTCCGGCACGGTCAGGTCGTACTTATCGGCACCGAGTTTACGCAAAGTGCGCTCCAGCTCTTTTTTGTGCGGCTTCATAATGTCCCCGGCAACCTGCTCCGGATGCAGTTCCGCCTCCGTGCGATCTGACTTATCAAAATATGGTTGTTGCTGTGACATGCAATCGTCTCCTGCACTTATTCAAGCACGTTTCAGATACCCAGGAATTGATCAGCATCACACCCCGCACGTGATACCTGGCATAGGCGTTAAACGACTAAGCTGGCACAATGGTGGCGGTGAAGGAGAAATATATGCTTAAATCTGCAACTAAGAAGAGCTCGTTTTCGGATAGAAAACAGCGATTTTACGACTTTTTAAAGGAGAACCCGGTCGGCGTGCTGTCGACCGTGACGCCGGACTGTGATCCGCACGGCGTGGTGATTTACTACACCGTCGATAAAAATTTTGAAATATCGTTTTTAACCAGAGTCGGCACTCGCAAGCACGACAATATCAAACATCATAACCATGTCATGCTTACGGTGTTCGAGCCGCGCACCCAGACAACGCTTCAGCTGAAGGGTATCGCGCACGTAGTAAAAGATAGCTATGAAGTCAATGGCATCGCCGGCGCTATATTGGCTGCCAGTCTCAAGACCAGTGATGCCGGCCTGCCGCCGATAACCAAGCTGGAAGAAGGCCCCTACGTAGGCTACCGCATTACGCCTAAGCAGGCCCGGATGGCCGTCTTTGCGCGTCCCGATTCCGGTGAGCAAGCCGAGCTATTTGAGTCGATCGAATCGTTCGAAATGAACGAAGACGTTTAAATTTCACCGGTCAAAGCAGCCTCAAGCGCTGACAAGTCGTTGACAATTATGCGGCCTTTTTCGATGCGCACCAGCTTGCTACTTTTGAGTTTGCGCATTTCGCGGCTCACCGTTTCGCGCGACATTCCAGCTCGACCCGCAATATCCAATTCGTTAGTACTTAGCTTATAACTGCCGTCAGCTTGTTTTTCGCCGAAGCGGCGGCTTTCTATGAGCAGCTCATACATAAGCCTACTCTTAGCAGTTCCCGACATAAGATGCACGACCCTGCCGAGCAATCCGTCCATGCCGCGGTACAAACGGCTGAGCAAATCATACATGACGTCGGGATTGGCCTGTAAAAAATCGGTGGCCGCTTGGGCTGGCACAATATGTAGCTCGGTTGGTTCGTCGGTTTTATAAAAATACTTATTGGGCGACTTATTGATGGCCCAGGACATCGGGAAAAAAGCCGGCGGTTTAAAAACGTTTACAATGACTTCGTCACCACGGTACGAAACGTCGTACTTGATAACTTTGCCCTTCACAATGTAAAAGATGTGCTCCGGGCTTTCATCGGCAAATACCAATATCTGTCCTTTTGGATACACCCGACGGGGGTATTTACTAAGTGCTTCATGAATTTTGTCGGAAATGGGTGGGGTCATAGCGTGTACCTCACCTTAACTATAGTCTCTCTGTGAGATGACCGCAAGGCACACAGAAAGAGCCCCGCATAGAGAGGCTCTTTTGCTACGATTTAGGCTGAGATATAGTGATGCGTTTGGCTATCGCTGCCGTGTCTAATCCAGGCGTCGCGGGTGAGCACTTCTGCCACGCCCAACCCCAGGAACACGCCGGCCCAAATGAACTCCAGCTTGGTGGTCGTAACAAATATGCTGCCGATCACTACTGTTGCGGCCAGAATCCAGCCGGCTATAACAAGCAGGCTCTGAGTGTCTTTGGCACGCAAGAGCTCGCGGCCATTGAGCGCTAGTACCACTAGGCCAAGCACGGCCAAAACGCCTAGAGCGCCCTTCCAGCTGCCAATCAGCCACCACGAATACGAGTTAAGTTTGGCATACATCACAATTGCCCCAAATATCCCGATTGAAGCTGTCAGTAGATCCTTAGTCATGCGTTTCATAGTGCGCCTCCCCTCATTTCACGCTTTAATGCTCGCCAGCGCCGAGTCTGCAAAGCTCTGGCCTTGCGTTGCCAGTCGTGACTTAGTTCGTAATACATGTCGTCGAACGACAGATCCGATGTATACATTCCTGTTTGGATATGCACCTGATTCCTACTCATAACTCCTCCCCGTTACCTTACTTTTATACCTATAATGTAGCGGTAATCGGGCACGACGCGCTGTGACACGGAGCCGGAACGGGTTGTGATTTGGATCAATTGCTCCAAGCTCTGGTCGCCTCAGACCCAATAACCTCTGGCTGCTTTTCAATGCTAGTAGTACTAGTATACTTAACATGTTAAGTATTTGATTTACCTTTAAGGC
>DASVMD010000047.1:0-7329 GCA_036384495.1 Saccharimonadales bacterium (SeqCode) | reverse complement strand
CAGCGTCTTCTTCCTGGTCCGCAAAAAGCAGTCAGATTAAATAATTCTTAAATTTTAGCGATATCATTTGCGTGCCCGATTTCCAGGTACTATACTAGGGGTATGAGCAGCGATACCGACCACTATGACGGTGTGTTACAAGAAGATATTAGACATAGGCTGGACCTTGTAATGGAGGCTTTGAGCGAACTTAAGAATGTACCACGCGACATACGAGAACTCAAAGATTTAATGCGCCAAACAATCGATCGCCAAGACCTCTTGGAGCTTATTGTTACCGACCATAGCAAAGTACTGAACGAACACGAAATCAGACTTACCAAGCTCGAAACAGCATAATCTCGTATACTGGTGGTATGACATTAGGGAGTCCGATCACCGAGATTAAGGGTGTTGGCGAAGCTGTCGCCAAAAAGTTTGCTTTGTTAGGTATTGCATCGGTTGGCGATTTGGTCAACTATTACCCACGTCGCTACGAAGATTATTCTACGGTGACACCGCTAGCGCAACTTAAGCCGGGCATGGTAACTGCCCAGGGCGTGATTAAGCAGGCCAAGGGGCGCTATGTGCGGCGTGGCATGCATATTACCGAGGCGGTCGCGAGCGATGAGACAGGCAGCGTGCGCTTAATCTGGTTCAACCAGCCGTATCGGGCGGCGGCGCTTAAGGCCGGGCAGCAATATTTTATTTCGGGCCAGTTTGAGCTCAGCCATCAGCGGTTTGCGATTATGAACCCCAGCGTGGAGATGGCCAGCGATTTGCCGGTTAATACGGCGCGAATCTTGGCGGTGTACCGCGAAACGAAGGGTCTGACATCGCGTCAAATCCGCGGTGCAGTGCACGAGGCGCTGCGAGCTTTGGGACCTTTCTCTGAGACACTGCCTGCGCATATCGTAAAACAGCAGAAATTGGTAAGTCGCGACGAGGCGCTGCGCGCGCTGCACATGCCTGAATCGGCCGAGCAGCTAGAGGCGGCTCGCCGCCGATTGGGCTTTGAAGAAGTGTTTCAGCTCAGCCTGGCGGCGCTCCTTAATAAGCAGGAAAATCAGTCGGAATCGGCGCTGGCGATTCCGTTTAACGAGCAGCTGGCGCGGGATTTTGTGAGTCATTTACCGTTTGCGTTAACTGATGCCCAAAAACGTACGATATGGCAAATATATCTGGATCTGCAAAAAGATCAGCCCATGAATCGCATGGTAGAAGGCGACGTTGGCTCTGGCAAAACAGTAGTAGCTACTATGGCGGCGCTGATGGCCCTAGAGCAAAACTGGCAGGTGGCGCTAATGGCGCCTACCGAGCTACTCGCCCGGCAGCACGCCGAAACTATCTATCGTCTCATGCAGTCCATGGGCATGCATGACAAGGTGGTGCTGCTGGTGGGCAGCCTCAGCGCGGCGCAAAAAAAGAAGGCTCACCAAGCAATCAAAAGCGGCCAGGCGCAGTTTATGGTGGGCACACAGGCGCTCATCCAGGATACCGTTGATATGCACCGCCTGGCGCTGGTCATTATTGATGAGCAGCACCGATTTGGCGTTGAGCAGCGCAAAACCTTGATGGCCAAGGCCGGGCATATGCCGCATGTGCTCAGCCTGACGGCCACGCCGATTCCGCGTTCCTTGGCGCTGACGCTGTACGGTGAGCTGGATATCTCAATTTTAGGCGATAAACCGGCTGGCCGTCAGCCGATCGTAACAGAGATAATTTCGCCCAATTCGCGCGCGCCGGTGTACGCAAAAATCGATCAGGAGCTGGAGCAGGGGAGGCAAATGTTCGTGGTCTGCCCGCTGATCACCGATTCGACTGCCGTAGAGGCCAAGTCGGCCGAAAAAGTATATGAGGAGCTGAGCAAAAAGCACTTTAAACATCGTAAAGTGGGACTACTACACGGCAAGCTCAAGCCGGCCGAAAAACAAGCAATTATGGAGCAATTTGTGCGGCACGAGCTCGATATTTTGGTGTCGACCACAGTAATTGAGGTGGGTGTGGACGTGCCAAACGCCACCATTATGATGATCGAAAGCGCCGAACGCTTTGGCCTGGCGCAGCTTCACCAACTCCGCGGGCGCGTGGGGCGAGGTGGCCACCAGGCGTTTTGCTATCTGATGCTCGACGAATCCAAGTCTGCCAGCCGCCGACTGCGGGCCATGGTTAGCTCCAACGATGGCTTCCGTTTGGCTGAGCTGGATCTTGAACTTCGTGGCCCGGGCGCGATTTACGGCACTTCGCAGCACGGTGCGCTGGATCTCAGAATTGCCAAACTAACGGATACAAAACTGATTGCCGCAGCCCGCCAATCGGCCACGGAACTCCTCGAAAGCGGTCAAAATCTGCTAGAATATAAAGAACTTATGACGCATGTAACGCGGCTGCGAGCCGTCACTAATCTTAACTAATGTACGCTGGATCTACTTTTACGCCGATTTCGGGCAAGCTTTTGGGCGCACACCAAAAGATTGACCGCGTTGCTTGGCGCCAGCTGCAGCAATTAGCTCCAAAAGGACTGTTCCCTTCGGCTAAACTCATTTTGCATTTTGAAGGCGATAACGGCCCGGACGCTATTAAGCGAAAAAGCCCGGCCAAAGATGAGCCGTGGCACTATATTCAGCCCTTTGACCCCGATGATACTGAGCTAATTGATCTGATTGAGGATCATCACAAAAAGCTGGTAAAAGCGCTGAAAGCCAAAGACATGGTTCGAGCGGCTTTTGAGGCGGCCTGGCTGGCGCACGCCATCGTCGACGGTCTGACACCGGCGCATCACTATCCGTACGAAGAGAAATTGGTGGAACTCAGCAGCGGCCGCAGTATCGAGGAGCGTACAACCGTTGGCAAGAAGGTGGTTATGCCTGGTGACACCCGCTCTGAGCAGTTAAGCAACAACTGGAAAATGTGGGGTCCCAAGGGACTGTTTGTGACGCATACGGCGTTTGAATGGGGCGTGGCCGTACTTATTGCACCGCTCAAATTTCGCCGCGCACCAGTAAACGCCGCTTTGTTAGCCGACTTTGAAACCCAAAAATTAGGCGAATGGTTCCGGCGCACCGCCCAAAATGTGGCACGACTGGAGCTGTACGACGACTTTTATAAAAAGGGCTGGACGATTTCGCTGGCTCGCCGTGTCCGCAGCCAATTGGCACCGGTGCTCGTGCAATCGGTAGCTTTGGTTTGGTATGACGCGCTGCGTGAGGCGGGCCGTTTGGAGGCTGCATAATGCGGGTGATTTCCGGCTGGCTGGGCGGCCAAAACTTTGAATCGCCGCATGGCCACCGCACGCATCCCATGAGCGATAAAATGCGCGGCGCCATTTTTGGTGTGCTCGGCGATATTAAAGGCTTGACTGTTTTGGACGCTTTTTCGGGAAGTGGCGCGCTGGCAATCGAGGCTATCAGCCGCGGTGCTAAAAGTGCCACAGCTATCGAAGTCGACAAAGGCGCGCATGCCGTAATCGAGGCCAACATTGCCAAACTTGATCTAAAGGACCGCATTAAAGCCGTAAGAGCCTTTGCCAACGCCTGGTCCACGCGCCACCAAAACGAGCAGTTTGATCTGGTATTTTTGGATCCGCCGTACGATCATATTCCGTACCGTGATCTCAAGGTGCTACCTCGGCATCTGGCCGATGACGGCACGCTCGTTCTGTCGTGGCCCGGCAAGGCCGAAGCGCTCAAATTTGAGGGTCTACAGATTGTCCAGCAAAAAACCTACGGTGACGCCCAATTAATTTTTTACCAAAAGGCCTAAGCATGAAACCGTACATTGTAACGTACGCCGGCGTGCCCGGCAGCTCCAAAAGCATTGTCGCGCACCACTTGTCGGTGGCGTTTTCGCTGCCCATATTCAGCACTGACAATATTCGCTTTGAAGTTAAAGAAGACTTGCGGGCGGCTGATATAACACTGCCGGAACCGTTGCGGGAGTATGAGCGCCGCTATGATGAGCGTTGGGAAGCTCTGCTGGCATCTGGTAAATCGTGCATTTTTGACGCTAGCATGGATCGGCGTTGGGAAACTGTTAAGCAGCAACTAGTCGAAGCCGGCTACGACTGGTACCTGATCGATATGGAATTGTCACGTGATTTTCTGCTAGAGCTGTATGGTAGCACCAAGCGCCAAAAAGCCATTGAAGAATTGGACGCCTATCTTAGGCAACATAAGATGTTCATAGAGCGCTACGCCGCCGATGTGTCACTACAGATTGACGATCAGGGTTTTGCGAAGCGCCTTCAACTGGCCGAAAACGGCCTCCGAACCTTTTTAGAGGCAAAATAGTAGAATTTTGCGCCCCAACAGGGTAAAATAGCTTAGTTGCGCGGATGTGGTGGAATTGGTAGACACGCTGGTTTTAGGAGCCAGTGCCGCAAGGCGTGGAGGTTCAAGTCCTCTCATCCGCACCAACAAGCTCTACTATGACTCAAGAACAAAGCCTAAGTCGTGAACTCGAAACGGTTTCGTGGCCCTCGCTCCTTAATTATCTCGGTCAATCAGGCCTAGTGTCGTGGCACCAAACTCCAGTCGACGAATATCGGATTCGCAGCAGTGGAACGGTGTATATGCGATGTGTCTTCCACGAGGAACGCACACCTTCTCTAGCTTTACGAGAGCCTGATCATTACAAGTGCTATGGCTGTGGTCAGCGCGGCAATAAAGCCGACTTTGTGGAAAGCTTATATGCCGGCCCCTTGGGCGACATAAAAGATGAGCATAAAACCCCAAGAGCAAGTCGTGCAATCGCGGGAGCGATTTTGGCAACAACGATTCACCCTCAGCAAGGTAGGCTGTTTCTGGGCACTTGACAGCCTACCTCTGTTTGCATATTTATTTCTAAGAAGTAAGATGAAGAGTATTATTAGAACGTGAAGCATCGATTACATATCATTTACATCCCGGGTATTGGCGATCATAAGATTGCCGGCCAACAAATGGCGCTCAGACTATGGCGCTTGTACGGTGTTAATGTAGAGATTATCCAGATGAACTGGATTGTCAAAGAGCCGTGGGACACGAAGTTTCAGAAGATTTTGCAGCGAGTTGATGAGTTGCATGAGGCGGATTACCCAGTGGCGCTGGTAGGTGTTAGTGCGGGGGCAAGTGCAGCGCTTAATGCCTACGCCGCGCGTAAAGACAAAATCAGTGGTGTGGCGTGCATATCAGGCAAAATTCAACGGCCGGAAAC
Source organism: Saccharimonadales bacterium (SeqCode) (assembly GCA_036384495.1). Taxonomy (GTDB): domain Bacteria; phylum Patescibacteriota; class Saccharimonadia; order Saccharimonadales; family UBA4665; genus JAQGHB01. The sequence continues at coordinate 2,157 of DASVMD010000047.1, read as the reverse complement.
CATTGGCCAACACTATCGGCAGGAAGACCCGGCTTTCTTAACTTCGGCCAAAGAGTGTCAAACAGCTTTGAAAAAGCTGAATGCTCAGGACCGTGCGCATATTCTGTGTCGCTACGGTAGGGCCGATAATATCGTCGATCCCGCCGATAGCCGCATTGATGGCGCCCACAACCAGCAAGCGCCAACGGTCAATCATGGGCTAAATATTGCCTTTCAGATCATTTTTGGTGCGCCAAGCATCGTTCGTTTCCTCAAGAAGCAAGTTAGGCTTGAAAAATAGCAGCAACGGGCATATGCTAAGCTCAAATGTCTGAAATTCACGGCGATTTTGAATGGAAGAGCTTGCGCAATGGTGTTATCTGTATGGTACCGGTTTTGGGTTATGCGGCCGTTTCGTTCGCAAGAATGCCCGTGTTGTCGGCACAGTCAGTAGCGGCTGAGCACGTTCAGGCTGCTGAGCCGTGTTCTGAGTATAAGGACGGCATATTCGGCACAGCTTTTGTTGCTGAAAACGGTGCATTGTCCGTACGCTGTTTACTGCCTCAAGATCAGTCAGCCAATCTCCCCAAATAATTATTACTACAGAAGTTAATGTGGATTTAAGATCTGTTTGCTACGCTTTATATGGGTGCATGAAACGGGGTATACTGAAACTATGAATATGAGTCAATTTGCCACTAAAAAAGACGTCGAAGAAATCGTGGGTCGTGTGGTTGGCGAGCTGCTTAACGAGGCTTTACAGCTTATTTCGCTACGTTTTAAAGAAGTAGACAAGCGTTTTGACCAGATTGACAGGCGCTTCGAACAGATTGATGCTCGTCTCGACCGTATGGATAAGCGCTTTGATCGCTTAGAGTATAAAATGGATGAAATAGCCGATAAAGTCGATCACCATACAGTCGATATCCGTACGCTGCAGCGAAAAGCGGCGTAGGAGGCTATGACGCCGCAAGGCTAACAGGTATAATAAAACCAAATGGCACTTTCGACACAACCATATAAAGGCGCGCGGGATTTTTACCCCGAGGACAAGCGTCTGCAAAAATACATGTTCGGCAAGCTTCGCGGCGTCGCTGAGAGTTTTGGCTACGAAGAATACGACGCGCCGATTTTGGAGCCACTCGACATTTATTTGGCTAAATCCGGCGAAGAAATTGTCAACGAGCAAACCTATGTTTTTGAAGATCGCGGTGGTCGTAAGGTGGTTATCCGGCCGGAAATGACGCCTACGGTGAGCCGCATGGTGGCCGCCAAGCGCCAGGAGCTGGCCTATCCGCTACGCTGGTACAGTATTCCGAATTTGTGGCGCTACGAGCGTCCGCAGCGTGGGCGCCTCCGCGAGCACTGGCAGCTGAACGTGGATATTTTTGGCGTGGCCGGCACTCAAGCGGAATACGAAATTATTACGCTGGTGGATGCCATGTTTAAATCGTTTGGTGCTACGCACGATATGTACGAAATTCGCCTCAATAGCCGTAAGCTGGTGGACTACGCACTCAAGGATTATCTTGGTCTGACCGACAAAGAAAGCCACGATGCCAGCAAGCTGATCGATCGCATGAACAAGATGGAGCGCAGCGATTTTATTGCCAAACTGGACGCCGCATTGGCGCCTGGAAAGCACGAATCCGGCACGGTCGAAAAATTGTTGGCGCTCCTGGATGGCAAAAGTATTAAAGACTTGCCAGAAGAGCTTACAGCCCACGAGTCGGTAACCGAGCTTAAGCAAATGCTCGAGCAGCTCAGCGCTGCCAGCATCAAAAATGCCGTCTTCGACATAGCCCTGATGCGAGGCTTTGATTACTACACCGACATTGTTTTTGAGGTCTTCGACAAACACCCCGACAACAACCGCGCCATGCTCGGCGGCGGCCGTTACGATGGCTTGGTGGGCCTGTTCGGCGTCCAACCGGTGCCGACTGTTGGTTTTGGCTGGGGCGATGTCACGCTAGCTAATTTTTTGGAACTCCATGATCTGCTGCCTAAACTCCCATCGGAAACTGATCTGTATGCGGTTTTGGTGGGTGATGTTGCCGCTCAGCCGGTCATCCGGCGGTTGCGTGCCGTGGGCCTCAATGTAGCCGTGGACATCAGTGGTCGCAAAATTGGCGATCAGTTTAAAACGGCCAGCAAAAAAGGCATCGAACACGCCATAAT
>DASVMD010000046.1:0-8376 GCA_036384495.1 Saccharimonadales bacterium (SeqCode) | reverse complement strand
GGTGGTGCAGGGATCTAGCGGGGGTGACGGGCACGACATAGCGATCAAGCCGATACCGACCCCCGATGACGGAAATAACGGCATTATTGTTGATCTGGGTGTTGAGAACGTTAATATCGACAAACATTGGGACGATACCTGGTATCCGGGCGACGGACCTATATCGATCGCGTCGTGTTATACGGCGACGTGTACGATTACGGCGCAGTCGCCGGGGTTGCCGCCGAATTATGTGGAGATGGGCAAGGCGTTCTCGATCACCGCGACTATTACTAACACCGGTGGCGGGGATAGCGCGCCATTGTATACGGATTTGGGCGGCTCTCAATTGGCGATTACGCCGGATGGTACCAGCGGCACACCTAATAACAATGGCGATGTCGGGTTTACGTCGCCGCTGAGGTTTGGTAAGCAGGTGGATTTGGGTAGCTCTCAGTCAACAACCTTTAATGGCTTCACGGCGGACAATAGTTTTGGCACGTTCTCGCTGGGAGCCTACACCGACTATAACGATGGGGGTGGGGGCAATGGCTTCCTGGTGAGGCAATCTCAGAATAATCCTAATCCGTTGCCGTGCCGCGCGGCTAGTATTAAGCGGGTGCAGCACTTCCATATAACGCCGGTGGCTACCTTAAACCCTGATCCCGCGGATGGCGAAGATCCTACGACGGTGACCTATAGCACTAAGCTGGTGCTCAAAAATACGACAGACAAGTATGCAACTTCTAAGCCGGTAAAATCGAATGCCACCAGTGAATTTTATAAGCTACCGGTAGGGAGTGGTAGTCCAGGTATGACTGGCAATCTTGCCGCGCGTCAGTATGTGAACGGGAGTATGGTTGGCACCACGGGGCCGTATAACGATGGCGATAATATTACGATTAATACCAAGACCTACAATGTACCTCCTGGCTTCCAGGCGGGCGATAAATACTGTTCCGAAGTTGAAACTGTCGCCTTTAATGATGGCTGGATTGGCGACGGTGGGCCGGACGATATTGTGCGCGGAACAGCTCCGGATGGCACGGTAACGCCGAGTAATGTGCCAGAAGGACCATCCGACACCCATTGCGTGACGATTAATAACAAGTCGCTTTTTAAGGTGTATAACAGCAGTGTGTCGGCCGGCGGCGATTTTGCAGACGCCAGCAACCAGGCCTGTGATGGCGGCGGGCAGCTGGGCGGCTGGTTCGATAACACGCATAGCGAGTATGGCTTTGGTTCGAGTGCTCAATTGAGCGCCTTGGCCCTGCTCAAGATTACCGGGGTGGCCAGCGCGCAAACGGCTGCTACTCGGTCGCCCACGGATCTGACGTTTGCTAATAGCGTGGCAACCGACAAGACTCCGGTGGGCGGCTACAGCGCTGGCCTGGGCGGCGATTTTGGCCTAAACAGCACGGCAGCCAGCCACTGCTTAACTTATGTGAAGCCGGACGCCGGTGCGGTCACTTTACCGTCTGGTGATCTGTCGACCTTGCCAACGGCTCGCAAGAGCTACACCTACGATCATAACCTTACGCTCACCAATGGTGCCGGTGCACTTAAGGTGGGGGCCGATACCGATCACACCTCCAACGTCTCAATTTTTGTGAAAGGTGACGTCTATATTTCGAGCAACATCACCTACAACACAGCGGGCTGGGTGATGAACAACAACACCAAAACCATCCCGTCATTTGTGCTGCACACCAATGGTAATATCTACATAGCGCCAGGGGTGACGCAGCTTGACGGCCTGTATGTGGCTGAGCCAAAAGCTGATGCTAGCGGCAATATCATAACGCCCAAAACTAGAGGCGCTATCTATACCTGCGGCACAGCAGCCTACGCACCGGTGACGGGAACCACCACGCACACCACTTGCAAGAATCAGCTGACGGTGCACGGCAGCTTTGTGGCCGAGCACGTTAATTTAATGCGAACCTACGGCACCATGCGCAACGAAAAGCCACATCCGCCATCTGGCGCGCCGACCAGCTCGCCAGCGGGCTTCAAGTTCTTCTACGGCACAATCGGTAGCTATACAAAACTAAAGGAGGGTAGTAAGTGCGCAAGCGACTCAACCTTACTCAGTGACTGCCTCACTAGTACCACAGATTGCCCGAGCGGCTCAAACCTAATTGGCGATTGTGTCACTAGTAAGGTTGATGGCACTAAATATAATTGCGTGCTCATGAATGACCCAGGTGATCCGCTATGGCGCTACAATAGCCCGGCTGCGCCTTACGATGATAATTACGCTTGTTTACCCGCGAGCTCCAGTGCGCATCTGGCCTGGACATGGGCTAGCAATTCGCCAAACGATCAGAATAATGCCAGCGAACCTAATGGCGCTTCGCTCACTGCCCTTAAAGCCCTGGGCTATAAGTACTGCATGGGACCGTTCACGCCGTCCGACAGCCCAGGTAACACGGTTTGGTGGGATAACTACCTGTGTAGCGACAAAAATCTCGATATGACGCTGAGCCTCACCGGGCCGCTTGATCCGTCGTCGCACTACTGCACGCAAATTGGTGAGCCTGGCGACCCGAACTATGCTGGCTATTGGGCAGGTAAAGTGTTTGTTTGCGAGTCGGTGAGTACTACGGTGACGCCGCCTGATTTCCCTCTGGGATGCGATAACGCCGGTGTGACCAGCTTTACGCGATTGCAAGCCAGCCTTGCGAATTTGCCAGGCTTTAACTTGCCTCCAGGACTTGGCGCAGGGCCGGCTACCTGCGCCGCCGAGGTGTTCGATTTCAGTCCGGAAATGTACCTGTCTGACCAATCTCTGGCGCCGCCGAACGGTGGAGCTCATCCGTTTGACGCGATAACCAGTTTACCGCCGGTGCTATAGGTGGTATAGTAAAAACATAACAGGAATAACAGACAAACAACTCGGGTGGGCATGATACAAACATTGACGTTACCAGTAGCAGATCAAAGCGCTTATGATACAATTGGGGCTAGATTATGAGCGCACTGATAAGCGGTATAAACGGTTTCTTTGGCCTTGATATTGGTAGCACGGCTATCAGGCTGGTCGAGTTGAGCGGCAGCGGCAACGCCCGCACGCTCACTAAATACGCCTACTTGCCAATTGATGGCACGATTTCTCTCAGCGAATCCAAGGCCGATCAGCAAAAGCTGTCGCAGACTATTGCCCAGCTCGTCAGCCAGGCCAAAGTGAGCACCCGCAACGTGGCCGTGGGCATTCCTTCGAGCCGTGTGTTTACTACTGTGGCCGATGTCGATCGTTTGCCGGCAAGCGAACTGGCCAAATCGATTCCGCTGCAGGCTGACGCATTGATTCCGACGCCCTTAGCTGAATCAAAAATTGACTGGGCGCTGATTGGTGATTCGCCGAGCGACAAAACCAAGCAAGAAATCTTGCTCAGCAGTGTGCCGAACAAATTCGTCGAGGATCGGCTGGATATGTTAGAAGCAATCGGCCTTAACGTGATCGCCTTTGAACCAGATAACCTGGCCATGGCCCGTGCCTTGGCGGTGCCTGACCAATCTGCGCAGCTGCTGCTCGACGTTGGACGCCGCTCCACGGACCTAGTAGTTATGATGGGCGACGTGCCGCATTTAACGCGTAGCATTCCGACCGGCACAGAGGCAATTATCCGCGCTGCCACGCAAAACCTGAATATCGACGAGAAGCAGGCCGAACAATTTGTGTTCAAATTTGGCCTCAGCAAAGAGAAGCTGGAAGGGCAGGTCTTCCAGGCGATCACCGGTACCGTTGATCTGTTAACCGTTGAAATTGAGAAATCTATTAAGTTCTTCCAGACTCGCTATAACGGCACTAAAATTGAACGTATTATTGTGACCGGCGGCGCATCGGTAGTGCCGGAATTCCCACTGTATTTGGCTAATAAATTTGGCACCAACGTGGAAATCGGCAATGCTTGGCGCAATGTGATGTTCAGTCGCGATCGCCAAAACGAACTGCTGGCAATTTCTAACCAGTTTGGTGTGGCCGTGGGCCTTGCGGAGCGTTCGTCATGATTGAGTTTAACCTGTTACCAACCGTTAAAATGGACTACATCAAGGCGCAGCGCAGCCGCCGCCTGATGTTTACGATTTCGGCGCTGGTGACCATGGCTGCCGTGGTCCTGCTGGGTTTCATGCTAGCCTACCAGGGCTTTCAAAAAAAGCACCTCAACGACGTTAACGCCGATATTGCTGCCGAGACTTCACAACTTAAGCATAAGCCGCAAATCGACAAAATTTTGACCGTTCAAAACCAGTTGCAAAGCCTGACGGCACTGCACGCCGCCAAGCCGGCAGCTTCAAACCTGTTTAATTATCTCAACGACGTTACGCCGGCCAAGGTCAGTATCAGCCACTTTAGCGCTGATTTTACCACTCAGTCAGTCACGGTCAGCGGTGGAACGGATGCCCTGAGCACAGTCAACCAGTATGTCGACACGCTCAAATTTACAAAATACACCACCGATGACGACACCACCCAAACGCCGGCATTTACCAACGTTGTGCTTAACAGCTTTGGCTTGAGCGCCACGACCAGCAGTGGCAGCAATCCGGCTAGCTATTCGATTAGCTTTAACTACGACCCGAACATTTTCGACGTTACCAAAAAAGTAAAACTAACGGTGCCTAAAGTTACCACCACCCGTTCGGCTATTAATTCGCCAACCGATCTGTTCCAGGCCGGCTCGGGCACCACGAAAGGGAGCAACTAATGGCGCGTCCAGAGTTATCGACCAAGCGAATCGCCATCAGTAAGGCTAACGCCCAAATCGTGATTGTGGTGGGCATAGCGGCCTTTATTAGCGTCTTTTGTTTGGTGGCTACCAAGGCTGTGTGGAGTAATACGAGGTACCAATCCAAGGTGATTACGCAAAAAGAGAAGGCTCACCACCAACTGCAGAAGAATCTTGACGCCTTTAATAATCTGGTGACTTCGTACAAAGCTTTTGACTCAACTTCCACAAACGTGATTGGAGGCACCAAAGACGGCGGCGGCGACAACGACGGTTCTAACTCCAAGATTATCCTGGATGCGCTGCCAAGCTCGTACGACTTCCCGGCGCTGACTTCCAGCCTCGAAAAAATCTTGCAAGATCGTCAGCTAAAAGCCACCGGCATCAGCGGTACCGATGACCAAATCGCCCAACAAACCAATGTCTCCAGCCCAAGCCCAACGGCGGTGCCTATGCCATTTACCTTTACGGTCAGCAACGCCAATTACAGTTCGGTGCAACAGTTGGTTGCAGCGCTGCAGAGTTCAATTCGACCGATGCCGATTGATACGCTGGATATCACTGGTGGTGCCACTGACATGACGGTAAGTATTACTGCGCACACATTCTATCAGCCTGGCAAAACGGTGAATATCACCAGCAAGGAGGTCAAATGAAGCGTAAAGATATCGCCCTAATCGCAGTGATTGTGATTGTCAGCGCCGTGATTTCGCTGGTGGTTTCCAATGCTATTTTCGGGTCGCCGTCGAGCCATGGCCAAAAAGCTGAGGTCGTACAGCCAATTACCGCCGATTTCCCACAGCCAGATAGCCGCTATTTCAACAAGAATGCCTTTGACCCAACAAAAACCATCACCATTGGCCAAAATGCGAATCCCGATCCGTTTAGCGGCGCGCAGTAAGCCGCGCAGGCAAGCAAGGGACGTAGCATGAGTGTTTTAACCCCCACAACCGAACAACAGATGCAGGATACGCTGGTTTCTACCGGTATGCTCACGGCCAGCAAGCTGGCTGAGGCCAAGCAGGCCGCCAAGGCCAAAAACGAGCCGCTGATCAGTTATATGATCAAAAATGGTCTTATCACCGAAGAGCAGCTCACCAAAGCTAACGCCCAAATCACTCAAGTTCCTTATGTAAATTTGACCTCTGCCAAGATTGACCCGTCGGTGCTGGCACTGTTGCCGCAAGATATTGCCGAGCGCTACATGGCAGTACCTTTGGGCGAGATGCAACACCGCTTGGTGGTGGCCATGCTGGATGCCGATAACGTCCAAGCCGTGGATTACCTGAGCAACCGCATCGGCCGGCCACTTAAGGTGTATCTGGCTAGCGAAGCTGGCATCCGACAGGTATTGCAGCAGTACACGGCTCGGCTTGATACTCAGATGCAAGAAGCCTTTCGAGAGCCACTGGTGGCCGACGAGGAAGTCGCGCCCGCCGATGCCAAGGGCCAAAAGGGTGGCACGGCCGCTGGCAATGTCAAAACCATTGTCCAGGATTCACCGATCAGTAAGGCGCTGTCGGCCATTTTGGAATTCGCCGCCCGCAACCGTGCCAGCGACGTGCATATTGAACCACTCGAAAAAGAGCTCAAGGTGCGTTGCCGCGTCGACGGCGTGCTGCGCGAAATTATGCGTTTGCCCAAAAACACCGAGCCGGCACTGATCTCTCGTATCAAAATCTTATCTAACTTAAAGATTGACGAGCACCGCATCCCGCAGGACGGCCAGTTTACAGTGATGGTCGATGACAAGGCCATTGACTTGCGTATTGCCATCGCGCCAGTGGTGTGGGGCGAGCAGGTAGTGATTCGTTTGCTCGACAAAACGGGTACCACGCTCAAGTTGGAGTCCATGGGCTACACCGGCCGAGCCCTCAGAACGATCCGCGAAGGCCTCAAACAGTCTAATGGCATGATTCTGACCTCCGGGCCGACTGGTTCTGGTAAGTCAACATCGCTGTATGCGCTCATACAGGAGATCAAGAACGATAGTATTAATATTGTTACGCTCGAAGATCCTGTCGAGTACAAGATGGACGGCATTAATCAGATCCAGGTTAACGCCGAAGTCGGCCTGACCTTTGCCTCTGGTCTGCGCAGCATTTTGCGCCAGGACCCCAATGTGGTGATGGTCGGTGAGATCCGTGACAAAGAAACCGCTCAACTGGCGGTGCAGGCAGCTCTAACTGGGCACCTCGTGTTTAGTACGCTGCACACCAATAGCGCCGCCGGCATTCTGCCTCGTTTGCTTGATATGGGCGTTGAGCCGTTCCTGATCGCCAGCACCGTCCGAACGGTGATCGGCCAGCGCCTGGTACGGCGTATCGGCGACAACAAGGAAACCTACCAGTCCTCGGAGGCTGAAACGGCGGCAATTCAGTCAGTCCTGAAGGGCATTTTGCCGGCCGATGACAGCGCCATGCAAGCCGCTGCCGATGATTTTGGGTATAAAAGCTTGCCCTTACTGAGCCAAACCGCTTATACTTTAACTAAGGGTACCGATAGTGCCGAAACACCTGGCGGCTACAAGGGTCGAATGGGCTTGTACGAGGTATTTGAGGTTTCCGAAGCGATCCAGGGATTAATCATGAAGCGAGCGACGAGCAGTGAAATTCAAAAAGCTGCCGAAGCCGAAGGAATGGTCAGTATGCGGCAAGACGGTTACCTCAAAGCGCTCGACGGTCGGACAACCCTGGCCGAAGTAAACCGCGTAGCGGCCGAGGAAAACGCATAATGAATAACACGGAGAGGTGGGAGTAATGCAGGCACAGCCAAGGATCGAGGTCTTACTCGACGAAGTTATTAAAAAGAAAGCCTCGGATTTGCACATCCAGGTTGGTTTGCCGCCCATGCTGCGCGTCGACGGCGCCCTAACGCCAATTACCGGAGCCGATGTCTTGAACGAAGAGGCCATCGAAGCCCTGATTTTTGCTATTTTAGACGAAGATCAGAAGCAAATCCTCCTCAAAGACAAAGAATTCGACTTTAGCTTTGCCTACGGCGACCTCGGTCGTTTCCGTGTCAACGCCTTCCACGAACGAGGCAACATGGCCGCTGCCTTGCGTCTTATACCTAACGAAATTCTGACTATCGAGCAGCTTGGCCTGCCAGCTATCGTCAATAAATTCGCTGATTATCCGCGCGGTTTGGTGCTGGTCACCGGCCCAACCGGCTCCGGTAAGTCCACTACGCTGGCAGCGCTGGTCCACAAGATTAACATGGAAAAAGCCATGCACATCGTGACCATCGAAGATCCGATCGAGTTCACCCACAAATCGCAAAAATCGGTGATCGTACAACGCGAAGTCCACTACGACACCTACAGTTTTAGTGCCGCGCTGCGCTCTGCGCTGCGCGAAGATCCCGACGTTGTACTGGTGGGCGAGATGCGCGACCTGGAAACCATCGCTAGCGCCATCACCATCGCCGAAACCGGTCACCTGGTGTTCGCCACGCTGCACACCAACAGCGCCGCCCAGTCTATCGACCGTATGATTGACGTCTTCCCACCGCACCAGCAACCGCAGATCCGCGCTCAGCTGTCCAATATTTTGATGTCCATTACCTCCCAGCGCCTAGTGCCTACCATCGGTGGTGGACGTGTTGCTGCAGCTGAAATCTTAGTGGCTACACCAGCCGGGCGCAACATTATCCGTGAGGGTAA
>DASVMD010000045.1:0-20660 GCA_036384495.1 Saccharimonadales bacterium (SeqCode) | reverse complement strand
AGTCATCTGACACCGTAAAACCCTCGTGCTCCAAAACCTGCTTATGCCCCGAACGTCCGCCAGGATATCCGGCGGCTAGTCCGCCCTGCTTATTGACCACCCGCTGCCACGGCAGCGACGGATCACCGAAGTGGGCCACGCCGCCAACCACTCGCGCCGCCCGGGCGTTTCCGCACAGTGCGGCCAATTGTCCGTATGTCATAACGCGGCCGGCCGGTATCTGTCGTACCAAAGCTTCTACTCGCTCACGAAAGTTAGGATCGACTTCGTCCATATTACAGAGACGTCTTCAGTACCCGCGATTTAGCTTCGTTAGCCACGGTGCCCAGGAACTGCTCAATGCCGACCGTCAGCGGCACATCCATGACGGCCATGTCTTTACGGATACGAGGGACCACTTCCCCGCTCGAAATTTCCTTGTCGCCCAGCACGATAGTGTAGGGGACTTTGGCTAGTTCGGCGGCGCGGATCTTCTTGCCGACTGATTCGTTGGTGTTATCGACATGCACTCGCAGGCCAAGCTCGCGGCCGTGGTTCAGCACCTTTTCGGCGAACTCCAAGGTAGCGGCTTCTTGATTCACGGTGATCACCCGAACCTGCTCCGGCGCCAGCCAAACCGGGAACCGCCCTGCGGTGTGCTCAATATATACGCTCAAAAATCGCTCCGTGGAGCCTAGCAAGGCGCAGTGAATCATCACCGGCTGTTTTTTAGCGCCATCTTCGGCAACGTATTCCAGGCCAAAGCGCTCAGGCATCACGAAATCGAGCTGCACGGTGGCAACTTGATGCTCACGACCGAGGGCATCGGTGGCCATAAAGTCAATCTTCGGACCGTAAAAAGCCGCTTCGCCCTCTTGCTCGAAGTATTCCATGTCGTTGGCGATAACCGCTTTTTTGAGCTGTTCTTGGGCACTCGACCATAGGGATTTATCGCCCAGGTAGGCATCACTGTCATCGCGATACGACATGCGAACACGTAGCTTCATATCGAGCGTCGTATAAAGTTCGCTGGCGTCATTCAATAGCTCATTTATGATCGTTTCAATCTGATCATCCCGACAAAAAGCGTGACTGTCATCTTGCGTAATCGAGCGCACGCGGTTTAGGCCGCCCAACTCACCGGACTTTTCGTCACGATACACCATAGTCGTGTCCAGATAGGCAATCGGCAGTTCACGGTACGAGCGCGGCCTGCTGGCGAAAATCTGAGTATGGTGCGGGCAGTTCATCGGCTTCATGACAAACTCATCTCTGGTTTCCTGACTTTTAACCAAGAACAGCTCATCGCCAAACTTCGCCCAGTGCCCGGACGCTTCGTACAACTCTTTCTTGGTAATATGCGGAATCGTCACCTTCTGGTAGCCGTGACGTTCGCGTAACTGATTAGAAAACCTCTCAAGTTGCTCACGGATCACCGTGCCCCGAGGCGTAAACAGCGGCAGTCCCGAGCCAACCAGGTCGCTAAACACGAACAGATCCATTTCTTGTCCTAGCTTGCGGTGATCGCGCTTTTTGGCCTCTTCGAGCATGTCAAGGTGCTGCCTTAACTCCTTAGGAGTCGCAAACGCCACGCCGTAGATACGCTGCATTTGGGCGTTCTTTTCGTTACCGCGCCAGTAGGCGCCGCTGACCCGCAGCAGCTTAAAGGCACCGACTTTGCCCGTAGACTCCACATGCGGCCCTCGACAGAGGTCGGTAAAGTCGCCGTTGCGGTAAAACGACACGTTCGACACTGCGGCATCGCCCTCGGCAATGGTACCAAGCTCATCAGCGTTCAAGTCTTTGGCAACAGTGGTGCCAGCGCGCTTGAGGTCGTTCAGCAACTCCTCTTTATATGGCTGCCCGGCCTGCTGCGCCCAGTCAATGGCTTCGTCCACCGGCTTCTCAAAGCGCTCAAATGGCACATTGGCCTTAATAACTTCTTGCATGGCGGCCTCGATGCGGCCAAAATCCTCTTCGGAAATCTTGGTGTCGCCGAGGTCGACATCGTAATAAAAGCCGTTCTCTACTGCCGGCCCGACGCCAAACTTAGCTTCCGGCCACAGTTTCTGAATAGCGGTCGCCATGATATGCGCTAGTGAATGTCTCATTGCGGGTAACTGATCGGATTGGTCGGCCATAATAACTCCTTAGAATAATAAAAGACGCCTGATGAAATACTCTCGCACGGTATTCAATCAGACGTCCGGGTCCTATCATTTAGGAGGTTCCACCTAGACTTTTCACTCTTGCAACTACCTGTAACGTCGGTCGTCGCCACACTTACGAAGCTCTGCGGTTGGTGAGTCCGCCTCAACGCTCCCCTTCATTATATCAGATCGTTTTTCAGGTAAATAAAAAGAGGTCGTGCAATCTCGCATGATGCACGACCTCTCTCCCTTAAGTTTTGATATCTTACGCCGAGCTCCCTCGGGGCAAAACATTCTCGTCAAAACTTCACCTAACAACTAATATAGCACGGCTAGTACTATGCGGCTAGCCTATTTATGCTGTATTTCTGACATTCCACATGTGGATAACATGTGATGTTACGCACACCCCTCTTTATCTCTTTTATGACGTTATTTTGTATTTGCGCTTTTGGTTAGATATAAACCTCGTGGCATACTAATGGCCATGGGAAGAGTCTATACTCCAGAAATAGTTGAACGAGGTTACGTACCGGAGCCAGGTGCCCACGCAAAAGCTGGCAAACACATACTGGAAGTTTTTGAGGCTGGCTTCGCAGCTGATGACCGGTATCCGATTGCATCGGCAATGGTCTATGGGTCAACCACGCTTGGGGCGGCTACCCGACGCAGCGATCTTGACCTACTCATTAACTACTGGTCTTCTGACACAGAGCACGAGCAAGCAGCCTTCGATATCATCCGTTCAGTTACCCGCGGCGCACAAGACCGCTATCATGTATATATTGAGCCCACTATACTTCAGCAAACTGCCCTTGACTCTCCTCTTGAAAATAACGTTGATACGCTGTTTAGAGGGCATCTTGCCGATATCTGCTCCAAGCAGCCGGAGTGGTGCTTTAATGATCCGGCCGGCCTTATCGAAAGCTACAGTCTTTCTGACCCGCAAGCCATAAAGATTAATACACAGGCCGGCTTAAAATTTTTAGCAATCGCCTATACGAGCGGTAAATTACGGCAACTTGCCCGTGGCCTGAGTTCGCCAAGCGATGACCCTAACTACGAAATGCTCCAGCGAGCGCTCGAAGTGCCGGCTTCAATTGGGCGCAAGATGGTGGCACTGGCTAGCGTTAATGACAGTGGGAGCGATCTTGCTAATCGCAATAATAGCTTTAAGGCTTTTGTCGAGTTAAGCAGCCGACTCGATCCAAAATATCAGACATTACTACCGCTAGACGGAGAAGCCATGCGCAACGACCTCATTGCCTTAAAGACCGCGGACGACACCTACTCGGCATTGCTTGAGAGTACCCTTGAGGGCAGCACTAGTATTGGTGAGTATCGTGACTGGATCACAGAGCGCTACCGCCCCATCTGTCGGCTCGCCTATCGCATTGCCTGCGACTGGCATCAAGTGGCCAGGGGCTCAACCTTAGTACATATTGACCATAAAGATGCGGCCGAATATCTGACGCCACAGATCTTTGAGTTCTATAACCTCTATTACTAGAGAAAGGCCTATATTGCTTTCCAGGCGTTTTTCCTGTATCGTTATACTCTGTTAGAGCTAGGGCGATTAGCTCATTTGGCTAGAGCGCCACATTGACGTTGTGGAGGTGATAGGTTCGAATCCTATATCGCCCACCAAGTAAAAATAAAGATTCCGCCGGGTGCGGATTTTTTATTACTATAAATACAGCTATGAATCATCCCACAGAAGCACTCATTGAAACCGTCGATAAGCCCGCCTATACCAGCCTCCGCGCCCGTCGATTGGGCATCGAGGAGCTACATATGGGCAAGCACGCTGTTGCTCGCCTTGTTCGTGACGATGCTACCTCTGAAAATTACGCAAATGATTTACGTATAGCCGTAGAAGGCATACAGGCTAAACGAAGACGCTTTATCGGTTGGTTTGTGAAGCCAAAGGAAGTAGTTACCCTATGGCCGATGACTGAAACCAATAGTATAGACATAGAGGCTAAACCGTTAGAATTGACGATTCACTCCGATAACATACTCCATGAACCACTCCCTCTCTTCTCTTTCATCGCTCCAGCTTTTCTGGGACAACTGCAGGGTAAAATCCGTCAGAGCACAGAGGTTGGCTACCTGTACCTCCTGCCAGATAAACAGCAGCAGGCACCAAACGAATCCATCCATCATGATTCGCTGCAGCCTGCCTAACCAACCCTGTTGTAAGCATTAGCGTTAACGGCCAAAGTATTGACTAGTATGCGTTTTTTGCGTATACTTGAACGGTTAAACAGGGATGTGTTTGTATCAATAAGCAAAGCGCTTTAGACGCCTTTCAGCTGTTTTACGAAGAACTTGCTTCTTCAACACCCAGCAATCGAGTACGAAGAACCCGCGCCTCTGCCTCAGCCAAGTAATTGGATCCTGAGACATAGCGCACATAACCCGGAAAGCCACACGGTTTTTCGGGTTTTTTGTTATCTGTTATGCCCTGTCTGGCGCAGTTTCCCACATATTTTTGTGTGTTTTCCACTGGCATTTTTACCAGGGCTATGACAATATATTGACATGGTTTGCATACATTGTGGTGCGGAAACGCACGTTACAAACTCACGACCCCAGAAACGGCTCAATCAAGTCTGGCGGCGGCGTCGGTGCGATGATTGTGGCGCGATTTTTACGACCGAGGAAGTCGCACAATACACCACTTCCTGGGCGGTACTGGACACGGCAGGACACATCCGGGCTTTTAATCGCGACAAGCTGTTTTTGAGCATTTATGGCAGTTTGCAGCACCGAGCAACTGCGTTGGCCGACGCCACAGCCCTCACCGACACGGTGATCAAAAAACTAGGCAACCACGTGCGCGAGGGAGTAATTATTGGGTCGCACCTGGCACAGACTGTGCAAGTGGCGCTCAATCGGTTTGATAAGGCTGCCAGTGTGCACTATCAGGCTTTTCATTCTGCGAACTAAACGGCTATAGGTCGCCGGTGGAGGGCTTTTTGGAGGAGCTGGACGCTTACGGGGAGGTTTTTAGCTGCTTGTTCAAGTGGCTCACAGAAGTCATCATATAGCTCAATAGGTGATTGCAGTCTTTCGAGCTTGCGCTCGGCGCCGTTTTTGATGGCCGTTAGTAGTCCTGGCCTATTATCGCGCCGTGCTTGGCGACGGTTATTACGCCCCGCTTCCATGTGGTGCAGGATGGCCGCGAGCACACCTGGGTCCACGGCATTAAAGTTCTTTTCAAGCTCAGGGACGATAATCTTATCTGTTACTTGTTGACCCTTTATAATGCGCAAGAGGTGGGGTCGAAGTGGCTTGCATTTTGCAAGCATAGCGTTTGCTAGCCGTGGATCTTGCAGACTCATAACGAGACCCGTCGAGCGGCTCAAGATGCCCTCGTTGAGGTCTCGTTTTAATAGCTCTTCAAGAGCCAACTGCGCAGTTAAATTATAGTTATCGTTAGCGGCTTGTTGGGGTGGTACCGGAGCCCAATACTTGTATTCCCTCCATTCATTCCAACTCATATTCTCGGCCACCTGACTCAGTGATTTAATTGCCTGTTCATCAGTTTGAGTATCGGCATGATCTTGTATGCTTTCCTGAAGCGTACTGTATGCATCAAATACGTAATCAATAACTTCTTCGTCGGTGGCCAATTCAAGCTGGGGTTTTAGTTCTTGCTCTCTGTAATAAAGGCGTTCGTCCCTAGTGCTAATAAAATCTGGAGGGACATTTCTGTTGAGGGCATGCTCGTATACGAAATCACGGATCTGTTCAACGTACGCACCGAGTGGTTTCATGGCTTAATAGTAGCTTACAGCGCGGAAACTGCAAGCGTAAGCTATTTGGTGACGTCGATGTTGGCGTCGGAGGTGACGGTGCGGCCGGATTCGGTGACGACGGCTTTTTCGGTGACATCGAACTTGCTTAAATATTTCTTAAACATCAGGCGGGTTTGGGAGTTGAAGGCCGCCAAACAGCCGTAGGCCACACTGGTGACTGGCAAAAAGATCCATTGGGTGAGCATAAAAATGCTGCGGTGGCGCTTGTAGCGGGCTGGGCGCGGTGGCAGCGTGACTAGACACACGTACAGCGACACTAGCAAACCGGCGATGCCGATGCGTTGCATGCGGCTGACAATCAGGGGTAATTCGTTGGCTGCTAGGTTCTGCGGGTGTAAAAACGGCGGAATAAAGGCGGCGAAATAGATCAGCAGCGGGCCGGTAGCCCAGGTGACGTGCCCTTCCAGGCTGCGCAGCAGCTTGGCCAGGCCGTCGAGCTTGGGCACCTTGTTTTTGTGCCAGAAGGCTTTGTCGGCGATGTAGGCGATATCCGAAGCGCCGTAGGTCCAGCGTCTGAGCTGGATAAACTGAGCTTTTAAGGTACGGATATAGCCGTCGGCCAGCACGGCATCCTGATAAATGGGAATGCTTAGGGGGTACACGCGGTAGTTGCCGTCAAAATGGAAATAGGAGCGCCAAAAATGGTGGCCATCTTCGACGATGGTGCGGACGCTCCAGAAGTCCATGTCGATCAGCGGTTGCATGGGCTGGGCGTGGGCCGAAAAATTGCGGGCCATGTGCGGGCGCTGGCTGCCAACGATGTAGAACAGGTTGTTACCGGTGGCCACCACGCGCATCAGCGTAGGCGCGTCCCAGATGTTGTTGGTGAACATCGGGAGCGGCTGGTAGGAGGCGTGCAGCGGATCAGGCACCACGCAGTACAGATAGCTGAGCGCGGCCAGGTAGCGCTTGTCGGGACGGTTATCGGCGTCTAGAGTGGTAACAATCACCCTTGCAGGGTCCATTTTTTTAGCGGCCAGATATTTTTGAAGTTCGCGGGCCGCGAAAGTGATATTACCGCCTTTGCCG
The DNA here is from genome assembly GCA_036384495.1 of Saccharimonadales bacterium (SeqCode). Classification (GTDB taxonomy): domain Bacteria; phylum Patescibacteriota; class Saccharimonadia; order Saccharimonadales; family UBA4665; genus JAQGHB01. The sequence continues at coordinate 13,678 of DASVMD010000045.1, read as the reverse complement.
ATCACTTCGCCGGGCATATTGGCCGGATGCTTGACGGCCATGGCGTGCTTGAAGCTGCCTTTATACTGCTTAATCAGCGCTTGCACACGATCTTCGGCCTCCTGGCCAGCGCGAGCTTCGTGGGCGATCACTAAAATTACTCGTTTGCTGTCGTAGTCGGAGTCAATAACGGCCTGGATAGTCGGTTCGAGTACTTCCCTGGTTTCGTTGACGGTGGCGATAATCACGGCGTGAGTCAAATCTTTGGGGCTAATATCGTACTTGCGGGTGTGCAGCAGGCGCAGGTTTTCGTAGTGCCACTTAGGGCGTTCGATGGCTAGATCAGTAACTTTCCGAGCGTCGAGATCGGCGCATAAGCCGTTCCAATCAAGCGTCAGATGCTTTTTCATGGTGCGGTAGCCGGCAATGGCCCGCACCGAATACGCCAGTGAGCGCACAAAGTAGACCAACAGATACGCCAAAATGGCAAAAACAGCCACTGTGACATTAATAAAGCTGAGGATCAGAGGCGTAAACAGCAGCGTCCAGCTTAGCGCGCCGGGCAAAATCTCGAAAAAGCGGTAGTGGCCGTGGCGGTCTTTTTCATAAGGGATTTCGATGTCTGTCATTACTACTATTTTAGCGCAGAACGAGCAGCGCGTTGCTAACGATTATCGTGAGTAGCAGCAACAAAATACCGAGGCTCAGAATAGCGATCGCCAGCTGCCGGTGGATATGGTACACCTTGAGGCTGAGCATGGCGTGGATAGCCAGCACCAGCAGCGCAAAGCCCACGAAGGCCAGTAAATCTACCACGCTGCCGGTTTTAAAGGCGTTAATGCCGAGCGAGGAGCGATACTGCACGATGTAGCCGTTGCCGTGACTGGTGCTCAGGCGCACTAATATGAAAATACTGCCTGCAACCGCCAAAAAGGCGTTAACGCTGAGCAACAGCAGTACAAGATGATCGTGAAAATACTTCTTTGGCGTGGCCATAATCTTAGGGTCTATTGTACCATCTTCGGTAAAAATTAAGGAGTTTAGGCTTGAGTGTCAAACGTGATACTGTCGAGATTTGGCAACTGCGAGCTGCTGATTGTTGAGGTGGCAGTTATAGCGCCGTCGGTGTTAACCGCCAACCCCAATCCCGATGTGGAGGTGTTGGCATCCATGGACCAGACCAATTTTTTTGCTGCCGAGAACATTGTGCTCGAAGGGAGCGTCGCGAGCAGCGCGCCAGCATTTATCTGTGTGATGCCCGACATTACGATCTGCATAAGTCCTCGGAGATGAACAACTCCTTGGGCATCCAATGCCGCTGCGGGTGCCGCGTATGGACTACCGTAGGCCTGCACCGTGTACGAACCCGAAAACCACGGTGCATTGGTGGGTAACACCAAAGACGTCCACGTTAGAGCTGGGACACCGCCACCGGAGGCTGCCGCCCATTTTACACCGCTCGTTTGAGTGGAGTCAGCAGTCAGCACCCACCCATTCGTACCGACGCCTAACCGCGTAATTGTGTCGTTGGCAGTACCAACGAGCAAGTCGCCTTTAGCGTTAATAGTGCTAATCGGTACAATCGCCGAGGTATCGGCCTTATTTGTTAGACCTGACTGAGCGCTATTAGCCGTGGTTTGCGCAGCGTCTGCAGCCGCCTGCGCGGCCTGGATTTGACTGGTCTTTTTGAGAGAGCCGTCGTTATTCAATTCAACAGACAAAAAATCATTGAGGATACCGCCCCACGTATTATCATCTGACCCTGGAATTGGTAATCGCGCCATGTATTGCCTTTTATTATCTCTTAAGTGTAGCCGACTACAAGCATAAGTTCAATGGTGCGGGTAGAGAGAATCGAACTCTCCTCTCAGCCTTGGGAAGGCTGCATAATAGCCACTATACGATACCCGCTCGCCTACGGTTGATCTCATTATCTGGAGCCACCTAGCAGGATCGAACTGCTGACCTACGCGTTACGAATGCGTCGCTCTACCAACTGAGCTAAGGTGGCACACCGTGGTATGCATCTCATCATACAAGAAACACCCCTGTTACACAACGGTGGATAAGTGCTTTACATTGCGTTTTTTCGGCATATAATGCGGGATAACCATTAGCGTAAAAGACAAACACAATGCTACAAAATGGTCAGCCATCTCGAGAAATATTTCTCGGCGAACCAGCCGATCAGTTCAGCTTTACTGCAACCGGACGCCTCTATGATGCCGAACCAATGCCTGCCGACCATAATCTCGCCGCCAGCGTTGTCCTGCACTACCAACTCCAGCAAGTTGGCAGTCAAGTCCTACCCTCTGTAAATAACACCTTTGTGCCACATCACAGCGAAATTACCTTGCCTGAGAAAAAGGCTCTAATTGATATGCACGATCGATTCGTTACGCCTGCCAAGGCGTTCCCTGCCGACTCACCGATATTTGGCTTTGCAGTCGAAGCCCGCCACCTGGCTTGCAATACCATGCACGCCGCGCGGCAGCACATCCTGGGTGGCCTAGCCCTGCGCGAAGATGGCGTTGCGGGAATATTTTTTGCAAATATGCTTCCCGAACAAATAGACCGCAAGGCTCGTATAATGCTCAGTGACTATGGCAACGGCTACCCCTCTGTAGCTCGTACACGCTTTATGGACGCCCATGGATTCCACGAGCGCGGCGCCAGCGCTGAAACAATCGAGAAAACCATGCAGCTGATCATTGGCTGTGGATCGCTGGCGAGCACGGACTTTAAGACCGCACTCGGCTTCCGCATCCAAGAAACAGACAGAGATATATCCCACGCTCTCAAAGAAGAAAAAGCAGCTTAATTGTCATTTCAAAGTTGTAGACATTTATTTTCTTTATGATATAGTACTCCATCATGCCTTTCGGGAAGACCATTTTACCAGTGAACCCAAACACGGCGTTTGATCGCATCGAACGATACAATCCACGCGTGAACACCCTTTTTTATGACAGCATGGCCAAGCTGTTCGATATGTACTACATGGAGAGCAAGTTCCTAGATATCTGCCACTTAGGGCGGAGGCTCGATGCCTTTATAGTTGAGGGTCAAGAAAATATACCCCAAAATGGCTCCTTTATAGCCGCCCCCAACCACCGCAGCCACCTAGACCACGCATTTGTTGGCAAACCAATTCATGACGCCACCGGGCGTCATATGAACTTTATGGCCAAAGATGGCTTCTGGACCGGTAATTTGGGCATAATCTGCGGTCGTATTGTTGAACGTGGTGGCGCTTTCCCTGTTAAACGGGAATCTGATCTCGGGATTGACGGCCAGTACGGCGTGCGACAACACCTCAATAAGATCTTTCGCAATAATGAAGGCCTTATACAGTACCCTGAAGGTACGCGCATGAGAAAACTCCCAGATGATACGTTACGTGATCCGCTCAAAACCGGCGTTGCCCAGAATTCAATTTATTACCAGTCGTCAATTATCCCCGTTGGTATCGCGGGTGCTCGAGAATTGGACGTTGTGAGTATCGTTTTTGGCAAGCAAATTACGCCCCCGCAAGTAGAAGACCCTACTAATTATTCAGAGATGAGAGCGCCTGCATATGAGCTAACCGCTGAACTCCGCGAAAGTGTGCTGCAGGCCTGCCGTATCGCTACCGAGCTTCGTGCTGATCGCCTTTAGGCTTGAACGCTAGGCGAACGTTCCGGGATAAAGAGCAGTGCCGCCCAGGAGATAAAGCCGATACCAGGAACCAACAGGAGCAACGCAAGTGCACTGGGCAATTTGGCACTTTGCAGCCGACGCACCATCACGAGCACCATGAGTGCCCAAAAGCCGAGCCTACGTATTCGGTCGCTGAGCGGATTCATGTGACGATAATAACGCAGTTAGCGGACATTACTTGCAAGAAAATCGACGCTCTAAGCTAGCGTCCTGTAGCCGACTTCAGGAACTGGGTCATTTGCGTAAAGGCTTCTCGGCCGTCCCGATCAATCGTAAATTGATATTCGTGGGGTAGTTTGGGTTCGTGGTCGGCCGGATAGAACAGGCTCGTGACATTGACCCCCAACGACTGCAGCTCCTGCGCGAATGGGACTGATTGGCTGTCAGTCAGCGGGTCGGCATTGCCACCACTGATAAAAGTAGCCGGAAAAGCCTTGGTTACGTGGTAGTAGGTCGACATTTGGCGGATTACAGGGCTGGCGTCGTCCCTGGTGCCGGAATATGCCCAAACGGTGGTGTTATCACCCCAGTCAATAATTTTTGGCAGGCTTGGGGCCGGCTCCGCCAGATCTTTCATTTTATAAATTCCACAGAAAAGCACCACGCCCCTCAGTTGCGATGGTTGCAGAGCTGGCTGCACACCGACCTCGTGCGCATAGCCCGGATTAGTGATCAGTGCTGCCATCTGGCTCGACAGCTGAGCGCCGGCCGAATCCCCAGCCAAGATAATTTTATGTGTGTCTACATGGTACTGCGCCGCGTTGGCCTCAATATAAGCGTGAGCATCATTCAGTTGGTGTATCTGCGTAGGATATTTCTTGCCTGGCGCCAGTGAGTAGTTGGGCGCAATAACTACAAAACCCTGGTCCGCCAACCACTTGAAGTACGGCGCATCATCGGTCTTGTTGCCAGACAGCCAGCCGCCACCATGGGTCCATATCACCGCAGGTAGCGTGGCGCCCGGCTTGAGCGCCGAATTCGGCATGTACACATCGAGTAACGCGTCCTTATCATGGGCACGATATTGCTGATTAGATAGCACGGCCACAGGATAATCCGGCAGCACAGCCTTCATGGCCTGCAATGTCTTGTGTCCGCCCTTATTGAACACGCTACGGATTACTAGCGCGCCCGGCCCCGGGCTCACCTGGAAGCTAACGTACATAATAACAAGCGCTATCCCGAACGCACTAAGCGTAATAGCAAGGTGTTTTTTGAATGATTTTTTATGTGATTCGCGCTTGGCAGTAGCTCGTTTTTTGGTGCCCATACCGGGAATTATACATGATGGCACCGAGTCAGTCGGATTTGTCGGTAAATACAACCAGCCTTTTGGAAAAATGGTGCTGAGCGGTGTCCCAGTCGCCAGCGCAAGTAATAAGATTGAGGTGATGCCCGTTGCTGCTATTGAAAACCTCGGTTGGTTGTTCGTTTTGGTCATAGGTTCGCACTTCTCGCACGACAAAAGAAGTACTGCGCCCTTGAGTGTCAGCAACCGTTAGGGGGTCTCCTGGCTGCAATGCATCAAGATTACTAAAGACGCCAGGCTCGCCCCTTATACCGTCGATGTGCCCTGCGATGACCGCGCTACCACTGTTGCCAGGCAGCGGTCCATACTTGTACCAGCCAACATCAATAGCATTGTTCGGCGTTTGCATGGCTCCGGCTTTGGTGATGCCCATGTATACAACAACGGCGCTTATTTTGAGCTTTGGAATCTCTAAACGCACCGGCAAGCCGCGATCAACTGCTTTGGGGGCTAGGGCTTGGGAAGACGCCTGTTTAGGTGCCGACTCATTGATTTGAGTGACAACGCGTATGGGCTTTTGGTGAAGATCAAACCAACCAAGCAGCATTACAGTAACCACACCACCGAGGACCAATAGACCCCACGTTCGCTTTTTAAGCTTGGGGCGCACTAATGCTTGCGTATCTTTTTTGGGCAAAATAGAAGCTTGATGAAATCACAAGCATAGCCGCTGGAAGACTCCACCACAGTACATGGCTACTCTGCGGAGCAGTACCGGTATTCGGCAGACCAGGAGTTGTGGTACCGCCTCCGGACGTTCCCGCTCCCGTCCCTGATGATCCATTTGCTCCCGAAGCAAGCGGATTACCGGAATCAGTCGTAGAAGTTGCCGAACAAGCCGGTACGGTGTTGATGGTATTTCTAGATGTTGTCACCGTTCCGCCAAAAGCTAAAGCCCTGCCCGTCCAAGTTGATACGTTACCAATCGTGATGCCCGAAGCATCTATATCGGTTCCGGCGAACGTCGAGTTCGCACCCAGCGTCGTGGCGGCCGTTGGAGTCCACCAGACATTACAGGCCGAAGCCCCGCCAGCCAGCGTAACAACAGAGTTAGCTACGGTAGTAAGCGCACCATTCATTCGAAAGACATAGGTGCCGGCGCCATTAAGCGTAATACCACCAGAGCCAACAGAAGCGGCACCGGTAACGCAGTAGACGCCTGGCGTGTACACACCAACCGGACCATGGGTCGTATCGGTAGCCAAGTCAATCGCTCCAGAGGCAAAACTAAAGCTACACGACTGACTATTGAGCGCTGCCAAAGCCGTACCCTGATCTATCCCCGCCTGATTATAGGTGCCGTCAGCAATATGCACTGTGCCATTAACGGTTGGAGCCACAGCCGGGGCAACCGTATAGCCAAGATCACCGTTAATAGTCGTTCCAGTTACCGTATTTGCATAAGTGCTTGAGAGAATACTGAAACTATCGGCCATGCCAAGCCCTGGCGACGTTGCTGCATACGCTGCAGGTGATGAAATTAAAAAAACCAGCCCGAACGCTGGTGCCAATAACATAACCCTAATTTTCTTACGTAACTTCACGACGTTAACGACATGTTCTTGGTCCTTTGACTTATATTTGTCTTACGCTTAATTTACCATAAGCGCTTGATAATAGATAGTCAAGCGTTCTCTGTTTCAGTTTATATTATACGATTTTTTTGAAAAGTGCTTATGCCCGGCGGACCTTGGCGAAGGAGTTAGGAGCTATACCGCATAGGCCCTTAGTGCCTCAAGCTCAGGACTGTACTCAATAGCTCTAAGAATTTTCTTTCTTTCATGAGGTGAGGCGTCTGGTAATTGGGGCTGAGTATCTGCAATCTTAATTATTTCAGCCGGGACGACGCACATAGTAATAACTTCAGGCAAAGCTAGTTCGTTAATGACTGCGGGATCGGAAATGTACTCGGCAAGAGGCACTTTACTAGCCCAATAGGCTCGTTCGGCATCAAGTCTTGTCATACCGGAGCTACTACCACGGCTTTCCTGGCTATTATTCAGGTTATCTTTTTGACCCCCGCAAAATCTCTCCATATGCGCCCAGTCTATAATGAATGACTTTTCTACGATCTCTTCTGTGGGCTCATAGGTTAATAGAAGTCTCCCCACATGTGCTGTTAAGTACGTCCAGGCCACCGGAAACTCAGAGTTCTCGACCCAGTTAGCTGGCTCTGGCTCTAACAGTCCGAAGACAGCACCGTCTCGCGCACCTTCGTCTATAAAATTGTCTTTACATACTCTAAGATTATTTCCTAGGCCAGGCACATTGCGGGACTGCCATGAGCCACTTTGTATTGATTGCCAGTCACCGACTTTAGAGTAATGATAGATGTTCATAATAAAAATACTACAATAAAAGTAGTATTTGGTCAATTGGCGGGCCTGGCGGAAGGAGCCTGGAACTATTTTGCCGTAGGCACTTGCTCTATAGTCGCTGTGGGTTCTTCGGGCGGGCGGCTGAATGCCTCAGACATCCGCGTATAGCCTGCTACAAAATCGTCTGCCAGTGGACGCTGACCTCTACCTGCGCGTGTAATCTCAGCTAAGCCTTGCTCCATGTGTGTCTTGATTGCCTCAGGGTCGGCAGGGAGACGATTACCTTCAGCGTCAGTTTGGTGCGGGAAGTTACTTACTACGTTCATAGCAGCTCCGACTCCTCGAAAATCATACGAATTAGCATCGCGTCCTGGACCTATAAGGTGAGGCTCGGGCTTACGAAGCCTACGTACACCTTCTCCATATAGTCGTAAGGCTTCTTTGGGGCCCACGATAGGGTAACCTGCTTGTTCATGGTGTGTGTTCGGTTGAGTCATAAAAATTATACTATCACAATGGTGTTAATAAGTTAATTGGCGGGGCATCGAGTCGGATTTTCGAACTATTACCGTCTAGTTATGTGGGTTATTTTAACTTCCGCTAGCGTGAGCCGTGTATTTGCTGGCGACGTCGATCGCGGCTCTGCATACGCTTGGCTTTACTATTAGCCTCTTGGTGCAGCTTGTTTCGGATAACTCGCCTTGTGCCAAGATCTCCCGCTAGTATCGGGGTTTTGGCAATATGAATATAGGCTGGGTTATTAGCGACTGTTTTTTGGAGCAAACCCTCAGCCAATTTTTTACGCATCAGCGGGTTGGCAAGGCCAGCATTGGCCCGAGCAATCTTATAGGTCCTCTTTTCCTGACTACGCCCACCGAGCGCTTCGTTAACAACCCCCGCGGCAACGCGGCCAACTTGGGGCAACGTTAATCCCGCTTCGTAAATAGCCGCCTTAGCAACGTCCCATTTTGAGAATTCTACGCCCGATTCTATAGCCGCTTGACCTGCTGATGAATTACGCAGATCAAAACCACGCATCGCCTTTTTCAGCCCTTGCCAGCGCCGGCCAATAAAGCCTTGGGGATTAGGCTCAGCGGGCGGAGTAATCTCGTGACCAACGGCAACAGCTCCAACGCCCCCGATAGCGGCAGCAGCATTAGCAACTTGCTCTGAAAGCTCAGGACTTGTAGCTAGTTCTGGGGTCTGGGGTTCGTGTGAGGTCTGCGGGATTTTTTCCATAATAAAACTACCTACTAAGAACTACTGATTTCTGCAGGCTGGGGCTCAGCGTTATGGCGCTCAATGGACTGGAGGAAAATTCCACGCTCAATAGGATCAGGTATGCGCTCTTCGACAATAGATGAGCCGTCTGCAGCAGGATTTACCATAATTTGCTCGTTGCGCACCCAAGAATCTGGTCGATTTACGCGCACCTTGCCGTCTGAGCGCTCACCACTAAAGTCAGGCATGGCCGAGAGAGTTGTAGCAGGTACTCGAACAATGCCTTCGGGTAGCTCAGGCTCTAGCATAAGGAATGAGTCTATATTGCCTTCACCGTCTCGTGTAATAATACTGCCACGTCGAGTAGTTTCGCGCTGTTCTTCCTCGACGCTTTTAATGTCTACGATTCGGCCGGTAGTGCTGTCGACGTGCAAGCTTATCTCAACTCCAAAGCACTGCTTCCCTTCTACGGACTGCCCTTCTCCAGCTGCTAGCATTGCGACTGGATTCACGCGAGTATTAAGCATCTCTGCATTATGCCGAAACGTTTCGGCAATAGCATCGTTGACTTCAGCGCTTGCCTGGGGTTCTGGATTGGTTTGAGTGATTGATTCGGACATGTGTTTGTTTTGATTAACTTTTATACATCCTATCACAGCTTGCATAATTTGTCAATGCCTGGAGCCCGACCGGATGCGGCCGGCGGCCTTCTCCGCTGCGGCGTGCTCGGAACTAGTTCCTACGCGCGTCCTCGCCCCACCGAACCCGAATGCTCCGCAGTACCGGTTCTAGAGACCTTGGAAAATAACAGGGGTGGTTGTGTCTTTATGTTTATTTCTGTCGGCAAGACCCCGCACCCACCAGATTTCGCTTGGTACCATCTCACTTAACACAGAAAAACAGTACCCCCATATATAAACGAGCAGCATATAATTAAGCTATGAGAATCAGCCCAGAACGTATCAAAGAGTTACAAAAGCTACTCAAAGAGCAGACCGGCAGAGACTACACCGACGAGGAAGCTCAGCAAGCTGGCCTAGCTATCATGCAGTTCACGCTCGCCAAGGAAAAACGCAAAAAGGAGCTGGATACACCTAAAGTGATTGATCTATCAAAGCTCTCTGCGACAGAACAGAAGATGGTTGAGCTCTACAAAGACTTTAATCAGGATGGCACCCCGTTTTCCTTACACGTACACAACCCTAAAGCACCTTCACAATACTTTGATCTAAGATTTGCCGACTACGACAAGCTACGCCTTCTTAGATACATACTAGGAGACTTCACGACGCTACGAGTATTTGACCAGCCTTATGAAAAAGTGAACTGGGAGGTACCGTTTTACTACCAAGGTAAGCAATGCACTGTTATGCACCAAAAATTCGGCTTCAAGCTTATTTTGGAGAGTGGGCTAAACAAAAAAGAAACCACTAAGCTACATGACAATATTGTTAAACGACTAGAGAAAGGACTGGATTTAGCACAGGAAATTGTACGGGAAGCAGCAACCAAAGCCCTCGATCAAGGCAACATCATTATCAGCAACAAGCTCAGGGACTCACGAAATATGTACGAGTTCTTTAGAGATCAAGCACAGACCGAGCAAACTAATGATGGCGACGGTATATGCCTAGATGATATACGAAAAAGTAAGAAAAGTGTTGAGGCTATCGTCGAAGAGATGCAAAGACTATCTTCTGCACAAGACAAATCCGGTTATCTTGAGCAAGCAGCATATCTAGCGTACTTCGGTATGATCGAGCATATCTGCGTGTTATTCTTGCCATTCTCCAAGAGCAGTCACGTCAAAGACCCCCATGCTTTCATACGCCGTCTCGCTTGGCACCAAAAATTCAAGGAAGTGCTTCCGATAGCGGATAAGGACTTCAAGAAGCTTTACGACTATCTTCGAGAGCTGTCCGAACATCGGCGTAATGCCACGGCACATGGGCACTTCGATAAGCTCAACACGAACTTTTCGTTTTACTTTAAACCTGCCAAACACCGAATACCAATGAGCGTGTACGATGATAAAGTTGTTGCTCGGTGGCAGGATATGGCAATAAACTTCAAAGAGCTAGACAAGCTTCTGGTACTGCTTGCTTCCAGCCCTAAGACAAAAAATGCATACAAATACATAGCCACTGAGTTTGATATTAGCTTTGACCCGGCAAGCGTTAAGCAGTACAAGAGTCTTCTGGGTATGTCGGATGAAGAATTAGACGACTTCATAAGGCACGAGTCAAATGTACGTGACGCTCACGCCAACATGGATTTTGGGATGTACGACTGACTATTCGATTTTGGCAGACGTCCATTCTATCCACCTCTCAAGTATTTTTCCTGATAAGTTAACAAGGTGTTTATCTCGTGCATTAAGGGGACTTTTACTGCCATGAAATAGGTTGCAGCGTATTTGGTAGATAAACTTTACTACTTGGCTGAAATCCGAGGTATCTGAGAGCGACACAGTGCGTACACCAAGCTTGCTAGGACGCATATCATCCACGGGACTCTCTCGCATCAGGCCGTTCAGCCAGCTCTGAAATTTTGCTCCGCCTTGAATACCCTGCCGGTGATGATTAAGGTCATTCGGTGTGTTTATGAGCCAGTTCAGCTTATCCTCGTCCCTATCCTTACCAGACTCAGCTGTCATCCATGCGTCCAAACACATGTAGAACACGAAAAATTTCATAAAGGGGTCTGACTGGTCTCTGCCCAGCACTTTCCACCAACCTATTAGCGATTTAACGTTTTTGTTCATATGACTGTCAGGCTAATCTTCTTTTCGTCCAAGAACTCGCGAAGTGTAAGAGTGCCTATGTCGTATGTATTTGCGGCGGCCGGTATTTTTGTCGAACTCCGCTTGCTCTCTTGAGTGACAATTACATATTCATGTTCGCTGTCTTTGCTGGACAGATCACGAGCAAGTGCAATCAGCCAGGGGTCGGCTTGTTCTTTTTCTCGCTTTGGATCGATCAGTCCTGGAAACTTTTTAATAATCTCTGAGTTGAACAGCACTTGGTCGGCGGTTTCAATCGGGCAACAACTTTTGTAAGGCTTAAACCAAGCGGACACTTTGTCAGGACTGTCAGAGTTGGAGACAACTTCTTCATATACGTAGCGTTGCGAAATAATTTCGCCAGAATCTAATAGCTCGCTAAACTTATCCCATATGGCCTGTGGTATCTCAAAATCTGTTTCGTTGATTCTATTTAAACGCAGCAGAACACTAGCGTCAAAAATATAAATTCGTGGCTTACTCTTTGCTTCGGCCATCTCAGTTGTCCTGCCTACTTAACCCCACCACTCTTATCCCTAAAACATCACGAACCAACGAGGGACTCATTTTCCCAGAGTCGAATTGGCTCAACACAAAATCAAAAAACTTTTCACCACGCTGGCTCTTTACGGTCACTAGTGGCGGAGGGCCGCCGTCTTGCTTCGGCTTTACGTAAGATCTATTCTTGTCGTTGATAACTTGCTTTAATTCTTTATACAATGTTGGCTCTATAAGTTTGAGGGTTTTTAAGCGTATTAAGTATGCTTCAGGGCTGACCCCTAGGCCTAGCGCATTATCCTTAAGCTCGTTGTAGGAGATGACTGGTATTATTTGATCTTCGGGCATTAGGAATTCGGCAGCAAAGTAATTGCACTTCGCCTCAACATTATTCGTAGTGTGGTTGACCAGACAGATCCCGGACTGGCCTTCGATAATGTGACCGAGTTCGTGGAACAGAGTAAACACTTTGCGCGTATCGGGGATTCTACTATTAAGCGTAATACCATATGGCTTACCATCAACCGTATAGCTAAACCCGTCGTATTCTTTCTCCTCAAGCGGAAATTGGAAGATAAAAATGTTCAGTTCCTTCTCGAACTTTTCTCTCCAATACTTGAATGGCTTAGTACCATTATTACGCTGTTCACTAAGCGGAGCGTCTAAGATTTGTCTAAGAAGTGTGGCCTGGGCACCCGGGTGTTTACGTACTTTAGAGAGCCACTCGTATTGTTTCCTTATTACTTCCTCGCCCTGAATCTCTCTATAAAGCTCCAGATAATAACTAGTACGCCTCACATAAAGATATGCTTCTTTGCTAAGTTCATGGTAGCTAGAAGTTAGATTACGGTACTCTGTCGGTGTCTTAGTTTTGGTAGGTACATCCTCAAGAAAAAAAGTGGATATTTGGCGTTTGTAGAGTTTTGCCAACTTCTTAACATCACTGTATTTTATCTCCTTGCCGTCCTGCTCCCATCCTAAATAGTCGTCGGCTTTAATACCTAGTATAGAGGCGACTTCATCTTCTTTATATCGGCTTTCAGCTCTTGCCCATGCTAACACTTTTGGATTGAGATCAATTTTGAACGTGGGCATACATCGTTTCTACATTGCTATTGTTGTCATTATGCCATGTCGCACAGCTATCGGCTAGTGTCGAGTTTGCTGTAGTCCACCGAGGCAAGCGCTAGAGCCTGGATAAGTACGACAATAACCATCCATACAGTCGGCATAGCCGGAGCTATCTGAATTGCTACCACAGTTTGGGCTAGGTGGAACGTTAAGGGCCGGTGAAGGTCGTCCATAGTTAAAATTTGGCATTGACGTTGTCTGCGTGGAAAGCCCATTAATAATAGCTACGTCTTGGGCATAGTGAGCCGACCCACCCGAGGAGGTTGTTGATTGGTTAGGGCTTGAAGCTCCCATACTTCTGTTGGCTTGAGCGTTCAGTGTGGGGTCAACACTATTCTCCTGCGAGGGCGAGTATAGGCTTATTGTTTGGCTACTCGGGCTTGAACTTACCTGTAAAGAGCCCCCAGATGTATAGGAAGTATTTTCTTGGTCATTTTGCGTTATAAGATGATGTGTGTTGTAGCTATATATAGCCCCTAGGAGCCCCGCAACAACAAGAACCGAGATAACTAGCCTAATTTTCGTCAGACGCACTGTAAGCCTCCTCAAGCTGGCTCAAGAGGTCTTGTTTCTCAGCTAGGCTAATCTTCGCATTTTCAATCAATTTCTCGGAAATAATCTTCCTCTGTTGTTTAGGGGCTTTACCATGCTTTATGGCGTTAAGTGTAGTGATCAGCTGGTCGTACCGCGGGCTACTCGTAGCTACAGGAGCTGTTTTCATTGAAACACCCACAATCCCAA
>DASVMD010000044.1:0-9492 GCA_036384495.1 Saccharimonadales bacterium (SeqCode) | reverse complement strand
CTTGCGACCATCCGCTTGGTCTCTAATTACTGCTTAGATGCCACAAATCGCAGTGCTTACAGCGATAGCTTTTGAGCTTCGCGCCGTACTGATGTGCAGCCACCACTGCCGCAGCATTAGCCTGCTTTTGGGTATCAAACGCCAGTTTGTCGGCGCAGGGCAGTAAATCATCATTTTTGTCATTCATAGTAGCATCATAACAGATCATTTTGCTGGCATCGTATTGACATAAGTGGTATAATGTATCGTATGTGGGGCTGAATTTTAAGCTCGACGTTGGACTTTATCGGTTAGATCAGCAGGTCGCTTGTCAGCGTATAGGCAAACTCAATAGATGCAAAAACTTCTATTAGCGATGCAGTGAACAAAGTCCTCGGACAGCGTCAGCTCGCATTCGCAACAGCTTAATTTAACTATTAAGCCGTGCCGCGCATGACGCCTGATAGTGCAAAGGCACGCTATATCTTCAGGACGCTCGACTAGAATTATCCGACCTAGTCGCTAAGACTTCGGATTGCTGCTACGGAATGTTTGTTCGCTTCGATACCCGTAGCCTAAGATACTAAAACGAACTATGCCTGTAGACGACTAACCAAGATAAACCGGCGGACCCGGCTGCAATTGCCGGCAGCTCCACCATTATAGTTTTTGTTTTAGTGGCTCATAACGAGCCACTATTTCTTTTGCCCAATCAAGCGCTTCAGTAGCGCGAATACCTACAGGCTGTGGTCGAACCCAAAGCTCGAGATTCGTGATACGATTATCATCCTTAACCCCATTCTTATGGTGGACGTTTTCATCGGCTTTAAGATATCTTCCCAGGTATTTTTCCATTACCACAATATGCTCAAACACATAGTTTTTACCCTTCCCTGAAGTTCTAGGATGACCCTTTTGAAAAATCATAATATAGCCATTCTTTTTGTAACGGCCAGTACCATAATCGGGGCGCCTAGTATTCGTGCATGCTCTGCAGCTATCATATTTTGGTGAGTGGTAAGTCTTTGAGCATAAACTACAGAGCGTCGTTTTGCTTTTATGGTACCTACAGCTAGGGCAGTCTTTATGATTGCTCGTCGGATTAAAGTTCTTTTCGCAACTAGTGCAAGTACGCATAGCTTTATTTTACATAAAATACGGAGTACCCACCAGCTCCACCAAAAATTGGATTAGCTAAGCCAGTTGCTTTTTATGGCAAGACACTGTTTAATTTTTTGGAATGTTCACCGAAATGACTAATGACAGGACAAAGAGTAGAAACGCACTCGTAAAAATACACGCTGATACAACCTGAGAATACCTAATCAACCAGTTTTCAACTGGGTAAAACTCATTTGTCCGTTTGACACTTTCATCCATCCTTGTCTTATTTTCTACATTTGCCGGGTCTATTCTAAAAACATCTATTTTAGAAACGGTGTCATTAAAATTGTTAAGTATGTCTTGCGTGGCTCGATTAGCTTTAAAATCTATATACAATCTAGAAAAGCTTGAGAATATTATTGTGATAGTCAAGCACGCCAGCGAAACATAAAAAAGACTTTTACTGCTAATTAATGAGCTCTTAGCCGTCAGAATTGTCGCTGCAGCACCTAACGTTATTAGGCTAAATGTAAAAAAATCATTTATTAATTTATCTCTTGTCAGCCAACTCGACACCAAAGCCTTTTTACTCTCTAGGTTTGTAACTGATAAATTTTGCACTGCCACAATATAATTGTTTTGCACCTCTTTCATCTGTTGCTCTAGAACTTCTTGCTGAGTATTTGGAGTATTAATCGGCGGCATATGTATCCTCACCCCACCGTTAAATGTTTGCCTTCGTATACTACCATATTAATTTAGCAACGACTGCCTGACCTAGGATGCAGACAAGAGGGCCTAAACCGCGCCCCCAACAATATGCCCAATAAGCGCCGTGATCGCCATGGCTGCGCCGCCGCCGAAGAAGACGCGACTGGCTGCGCGGACGCGGTGACCGCCGCCTATGAATGCGCCGATCGCGCCGGAAATCGCCAGCGCAACTAACGAGAAAATCACGATCAAAGTGGCATTCATATTGTGAGGCGCCAGGACGGCCGCAATAATTGGCACCAACGCGCCGCCAGAAAACGAGACTGCCGAGGCCAAAGATGCTTGCACGGGATTCGCCAGCGCTTCGCGGTCAATGCCCAGTTCGTCGCGCAGGTGAGCGGCTTCGGCATCGTGGTCGTGGAGCTGCTCAGCAACTTGTTTAGCCAGCTTGGGCGACAAACCTCGGCCAATGTAAATATGTGTCAGTTCCTCGAGTTCGCCTTCGGGATTGCTTGCCAACGAACGACGTTCGATAGCGATATCGGCATGCTCCGAGTCGCGCTGCGAACTAACAGAAACGTACTCGCCCACAGCCATAGACAGCGCCCCAGCGGTGAGTCCGGCAATACCAGCTGTCAGGATAGCGGAGTCGCTGGCCTTGGCAGCGGTAACGCCGAGCATCAAGCTGGCGGTCGAAACAATACCGTCGTTGGCGCCCAGCACGGCGGCGCGGAGCCAATTAGAGCGATGTGATTTATGTTCTTCGTGAGGATGTGGATCAATTATTAAATGCATCAGTCTATTATAGCTGTTTACAGCCCTAAAGAGGAGGTAAGCTGGGCTTTTTCGCTGTCCAGCGGCCAGGAATTCATGGCACATCCCTGTAAGCTGATAGATTGCTGTTGCATCACAGGAGCGGGCTGACCGGCCCCGCTGCAGTACTTATGCTGGAAGCCAAACCAGTGGCCGGTTTCGTGATTAATAACCATTGAGCGGTAATCGTCCAGGCTGCCGCCTGCCGAATTCCAGGCGTCGCTGGCGCCGGACCAGCGGTCAAAATTGATAATGACATTTGGGTGTACCGTGCAGCTCCACGTGCTGTCGCAAATGGCGCCGTAGCTCGGCACTCGGTCCGCAGCCGCCAGCCACACCTTAATATCACAGCCGCTGTCCACTTTCGTAAAGCCGACTTTACCGCCCAGCGACCAGCCACGACTATCGGCGTACACACTGGCAACCTTGGTGCTAAATTCCGGTAAATTGCTGGCATCGACGCCGTCTACGTTGGTGCAGTAGGTGTAGGTTTTGACTGCCACGGGCGCTGGGGCCGGTGCGGTGGGGGTTGCGACCACGGGCGCAGGTTGAGTCTTTTGCTTCGCGGCCGTTGTTTTCTTCTGCGTATGGGCCGGCTTTTTGTCGGCCACAGGCTTTGGCTGCGCGTGGTGAGTTGCTAGAAGAATGCCAGCTACAACCACCACGATTAAGCCGCAGCCTAGTGCGATTCGTGAGCGCCAAGAACGAAAACGTAAGGCTCGCAACTTGTGGTAAGGATCCCCGTGTAAGTATTTCATGCGTCCCTCTATTGTACACTTTGCTATTATGAACAGATGAGCAAACCGGCCGAGCCCCAGAAATTCAGCGACCAGCTTGAGCACTGGCTCAAGGGCAAGCATCATAAAACCCTCGACAGCCTGATTACGCTTTTCGAAGACAAGAGCTTTGCAGTGGTATTTTTACTGCTGATGATTTTGCCCGCCTTACCGCTGCCCACTGGTGGTATCACGCATGTGTTTGAGATCATCGTGGCACTGCTGTGTCTAGAACTGATTGCCGGTTTACCACGCGTGTGGCTACCAAAAAAATGGCGTTATATGCGACTCGGTAAATTCCTGGAAGGCAAGGCCATTCCGCTGCTCCTCAAGCGAGTGCGCCAGGTAGAAAAACGCTCCAGCCCACGCTGGCGCAGCTTTTTTGGCCTGCCGCTGGTGCCTCGATTCTTGGGGCTGATTGTGCTCGGTTTGACCGCCACGGCTTTCTTTTCGCCGCCGTTCTCGGGGCTAGACACGCTGCCATCACTCGGCGTCGTGCTTATTAGTCTGGCAATTATTCTGGATGATGTTGTGCTGCTAGCTTTTGGATCGCTTGTTGGCGCGCTGGGCGTCTTTTTGGTGATAGGTGTGGGCGAAGCAATCGTACACGCTATCAAGCACTTGATTTAACGCAGAATTGCGCCTTGGGTAACACCGTGATTGGTGTTGCTATCGTAGGCGTCATTGGCCTGATCGAGCGCTGCTAGGTCACTGTTGGCTTTATTGTTGGCAGCAGCTTCAATATCACCACAATTGGTTGCCGGAACGTTTTGCAGGTCTGACAATATCGTTGCGGCTGTCGCCTGATCGAGCGCGCGGTGCCCATTTTCGTGAGTGGCGAGGTTCGTTATAAACGTTTGCCACGAGTTACGCAGCGCCGAGCTGCTGCCGCTAGACGGCTGCCACGCCGGAAAAATCTGCCCAATCGCTAGTCCCACGCTGGCGCTGGTAACAGTGCACAGGCCGTCAGTACCGCTTTGGTAGCGAAAGCTCCAATTAATCGAGTAAACAGTACTTGCCGCGAAACGGTCATTGCCGTTGTTAGTGGGTGTGCAACGAGCCATCTGAGCATTGACTGCGTCAACGCTGTCGCCAAACACAGTGTAGGTGTTACTCGTTACGGCTACTTGATGTAAGCCAGGCTGATCGGCACTCACGCTCGGGGCTTGCACAGATGTATCTACGCCTGGTGTGCACGATGGTGAGGTGGTTGCTGGGGTGGTGGCCGGTGCTGGCGCGGGAGGGCTTGCAGCTTTTTGCAAGGGATGAGCAAAACTAGCCAAAGAATTGGCTTGAACGGCCTCTGGGTAGCTGGTAAAAACCCCCACGCTTGCTATGGTGGCAATAATGACCGACACCACGGAAGCTTTAATAAGCGTCCGCGTAGAGCGGGAGCGACGCAACCAGGTTTGCACGGTAGTAAATAGACTCAAAACACAACTCCTCACCAGTTGACTGGATAAGGCATATTATAGCAAAATAATATAAATAAGTCAACCCCCCGGCGCGTATGTTTGCAAACGAAAAGCCGCTCCGTGTAAGAAGCGGCTTGAGGCATTCGGCCTACATAGGCAGGCGAACATCTTAGAAAGAAGGCTAGTCGGCGCATACCTCCTGCGCGCGACTATTCATTGCCTGCCCGGTAGATCTAGGACTTTTCAATGGATTACCCCCTTTCTGTTTTGAAATGCTAATACTTATATTGTACAAGTCACACTTAACTCGTCAAGCATTGAAAATGTGAGCTATCTTACTAATTTTCAATACCAAACCTGCTACGCTTAGGATACATAAATTAAGGAGGGCTTATGCCACCGACCGAACCGAACGACGAAGAAAAGTTAGAAGAATTACCGGGTGACGAAGGCCAAACACCGTTTACGCCAGCTGGAGCTTCGCGTGATGATGGCGCCGATCCGCAAGATGATCGCCAGGCCGATGAAGCCGCAGAAGAGAGCGACAAAACAGAACCTGTGCTCGATACCGATGTAGATCAAACAGAAGTCTATCAACAAGGCCAAGAAGATGTCGGCTCCAATCTCGGCAGCGATGTCGAGGGCTATGATCCACAGAAAGATCAGCGCCAGCAATAAGCGCCCCTTGTGAGCCAGAGAGAACTCTGGTATACTGCCAGTGCTAGAAAAGCCGCTAATAACATTTGTTAGGTTCTAGATAATTAATAAGATAAGTACATGTTATGAGGAGCGGCTAACTGGTTCGCCAGATTACCTCGGACATAGGAGTGTAACAATATATGGCAACCAAACTATTTGTCGGTTCCCTCGCTTGGGCAACTAACGATGACAGCTTGAAGGATTTCTTCTCGCAAGCCGGTACTGTGGTATCAGCAAGTGTCATCATCGACCGCGACACCAATCGCAGCAAGGGCTTCGGCTTTGTTGAGATGTCGAGCGATGAAGAAGCCAAAGCAGCTGTTGACCAGCTGAATGGCAAAGACCTCGACGGCCGCGCAATCGTTGTTTCCGAGGCTCGTCCTCGTGAAGAGCGACCACGTGGTGGTGGCGGCTTCGGCGGTGGCAATGGCGGTGGCAACCGCTACTAACAGCTATAGCCTGTAGTAAAAAAGAAACGGGTTACGCCCGTTTCTTTTTTATATCCAAGAAAACTTATTTTTTTAAGCAAGTCTATCTGTCTTACAGCATTTAAATGGTAGAATGGTAAGCATGACCGCGATAAGTGAAAATACATAGATTGCTGAGTAATGGCAAGATTACCGCAACCTGGTCAAGATGATGGCACATGGGGTGATATCCTCAATGATTTTTTGCTGCGAGAACATAACACCGACGGTAGCTTAAAAATCCGGACTGACGGTACAGTAGCACCTCTGTCGGGCGGTAAAGTACCCACGGCTAATTTGGGTAGCGGCAGCGCCTCCAGCAGTACTTATTTGCGTGGCGATGGCACCTGGGCGACCGTTGCTGGCGGCTCCTCTACTTTAGCCGGTAATACAGACGTAGCAATTGTTTCCCCGTCTGACCAGCAATTGCTGACGTACGACGCCGCTAGCCATAAATGGATCAACCAAACTGGCGTTAACAGCGTGGCTGGTAGAACGGGAGCGGTTACTTTATCACGATCAGATGTTGGGCTTGGTAATGTAGATAATACATCAGATGCTAACAAGCCGGTCTCGACAGCTCAACAAACGGCTTTAGACGCCAAAGAGCCTACCGTAACCGGTGGCACAACAGCGCAGTATTACAGGGGCGATAAAAGCTGGCAAACACTTAACACTACGGCGGTCGCTGAAGGCAGCAACCTGTATTATACCGATGCTCGGGTTTCTGCTAACAGCACCGTTACAGGTAAGGCCGACAAGGCAAGTGTTACAGGGGCCACCAAGACCAAGATTACGTACAATTCGCAGGGTATCGTAACTGCCGGAGCCGATGCCACCACGGCCGATATTACCGATAGCACAAACAAGCGTTACGTTACCGATGCGCAGCAAACTGTGTTGGGGAATACCACCGGCACTAATACTGGCGATCAAACACTCTCATTGATCGGGCAAAACCTGACTATATCGGGCGCTAATGGTAATCAGGTGACGCTGCCTTCGGGCGGTATAAGTCGATCGGTTAACGTAGTTTCTACGGCCACTTCGGCAGGTAGTACGACCAAAACCGATTATGTATATTTTGTAAGCGGCACCACCACTATTACGCTTCCTAGCGCCACGAGCAACACCAGCCGCTACACTATCAAAAACACTGGCTCCGGCACAGTAACGGTGACCGGCTCCCAGACAATAGACGGATCATCTAGCATAACTTTACCAGTGGCTAACTCCAGCGTTGATATTATTAGTGATGGCACGAACTGGCAGATTGTATAATGAGAGTTAAGTATGAGTTATAACCCCCAAAATTCCAATGGGCAGGCCACCATGGCCAGCAGTGCGCCAGTTGTATTGGCCAGCGATCAGTCAAAGATATCAACCCAAATCAATGGCGGCCAAGTAGTTACTGTTACGGGTACGGCTGGTGTGCTCAATGCCGACGGCTATGTTGGCGACGTGTCTAATTATAACTTTGTAAGCGTGCAAATCACGGGCACCTGGTCGGGTACTCTATCATTTCAAGCTTGTAACGACGGTGTCAATTATACTGCCGTACAGTTGTACAATGCTTCATCTAGCGCTACAGGAGGTAATCAAACCATAACTTCCAATGGCATATATCATGCACCCCTTGCGGAACAGTACTTTAGAGTTCGTATGACTTCATATACCTCAGGTACGGCTACCGTGACGGTGACGTTGAAGGCCATGCAGGCGTCATTGCATACGTACGGTGTGGCAGCCTATATACTTGCTCGTTCCTCAGGCGGTTTGCCCAGCGCCCGCATCAAGTCTGCTGCTTCTACGAATGCTACGAGTTTAAAGGTTTCAACGGCAGGATTATACGGGTTGGCGTTATCAAATGATTCCAGCTCGAAGCGGTATATCAAGATCTATAATAAGGCCACCGCGCCTACGGTCGGTACCGATACCCCCGTTTTTACCTTTTTAATTCCTGCTAATGGCACTATTTCGGTACCTATGACAGAGGTGGCAGTATCGGCTTTCGCGAGCGGCCTAGGCTACGCTATTACAGGCGGTATTGCCGATAGTGACACGACCGCCATCGGTGCAGATGAAGTACACGGCATAATATGGTATCAATAACAGAAGGAACGTATGAGCTACACCCCAAATAACCCCAATGGACAAGCCGCCTCGGCCAATAGCGCGCCAGTGGTGCTGGCCAGCGATCAGTCAAAAATCCCTATACAGGTTACCAATGGTCAGACTCTTTCGACTACTGGCACGGCTGGCGCACTCAACGCTGATGCTTATACCGGCGACGTGTCAAACTACAGCTCCGTAAGTGTGCAAATACAAGGCACTTGGTCGGGTACTCTATCGTTCCAGTGTAGTAACGATAATACTAACTGGGTTGCTGCTACCTTGTTTAGCGCTTCCTCTCTGGCTACGAGTGGCAGCCAAAGCGTAACCGCTAATGGCGTGCTTCATGGACCGCTACCGGAACAGTACTTTAGAATTCGTATGACTTCATATACCTCCGGTACTGCTAGCGTAAACATCTTACTGAAGACAATGCAGATTCCACTGCACAGTGTTGGTGCCTCGTATTCCCCCTTAACGCGTACCTCGGGTGGTTTAACGGGCGCTCGCATTAAATCGGCGGCCACCACTAATGCTACTGTTGTGAAGGCTTCGACGGCTGGCCTGTATGGCTTCTGCGTATCCAACGATCATGCCACATCCAAGCGCTATATTAAGTTTTATAATAAGGCCACCGCGCCTACGGTCGGTACCGATACCCCCGTTTTTACCTTGTTAATACCACCTAGCTCTACTGTAAACGTGCCAATGTCTGATGCTGCCGTATCAACGTTCCCGTCTGGTATGGCTTACGCTATCACTGGGGCGATCACCGATGCCGACACTACTGCCATTGGCGCCGACGAAGTACACGGATTAATTTGGTACGGATAAAATTATACGCAAGTAACAGCGGAACAACATTCTGCCTTGACCGCATCTGTTGACATCGTTAGGCTAGAAGGATGACATCATTCAAAAAAGCAAAAGAAGCTGCTCGCGCAAAATTGCCCTTCTCGTTCCGGCCTGATAAGGAGTTGCAGCCTGAGGATGTGCGCTTAGCGCGTGATTACATTGCCGGATACTGGTCGCGCGTGCAGCGTTTCCACCCTCAAGATGACGAAAGCTTACTCGGGCTGCCTAAGCCATATCTCGTACCATCTTACAGAGAAGAAACGGGCTTTGACTATAACGAACTGTACTACTGGGACAGCTATTTTATGGTGCAGGGCATGTTTGACGAGGAGCATAAAGAGCTAGTAAACGGCATCCTCGATGATCTTATGGCGTTGTTTGAACGATTTAAAGTAATCCCTAATGCTTCACGAACCTACCTAACGGGCCGTTCGCAGCCGCCATTTTTAACAACCTTTATTTTTGATATTTACCAAGCCTACGACCCTGGCAAGGAATGGCTCAAAAAGACCATGGCTTTGGCTCAAAAAGAGTATGAAACTGTCTGGATGGGTGTTAAAA
>DASVMD010000043.1:0-7274 GCA_036384495.1 Saccharimonadales bacterium (SeqCode) | reverse complement strand
TTTTAACGCTGTTAGCAGCTTGTTTTGCCTTTGGTATTTCGCTGGCACATCTGCTGAGTCTTGCAAATGTGTTCAAACGCGAAGAAAGCGAGGAGGGCGAGCTAGCCAGCCTTAAGGCTAAGGCGGCCGAGCAGCCTGGCTTCCAGCTAAATGAGGGTGTACCAGTTGAACACCACGGCCGTGGCGCACCAGAGCAGCCACGACTCAGTTCGCTCAAAAATACCGCTCAAAAACTGGGCGCCTCCGAAAATCACGCGGCGCTGACTGCCGCCAGCGATCCAAATTGGCAGTTCCCAGGCCTCGACTTGCTCAATCAAAAGCAAGACAAAGCCGACGCCGGTGACGTCAACGGCAACGCCCAAACGATTCACGATACCTTCGAAAACTTCAGTATCGACGTTGAGATGGAAGGCGCCAATATTGGCCCTCGCGTCACGCAGTATACTTTAAAGCCACCAACAGGGGTAAAGCTCACCAAAATTACGGCGCTCGAAAACAACCTGGCACTTGATTTAGCCGCTCACAGCATCCGCATGGAAGCGCCGATTCCTGGCAAACGCGCCGTGGGTATCGAAGTACCGAATGTGAAGCCTGCCACCGTTCGTGTCAGCTCACTATTGCAATCCAAGGAGTGGAGCGACATCACCGGGCCGCTCGGCTTCGTGATCGGTAAAGATATTGCCGGCAAGCCGGTAGTGGCCGATCTGGCAAAAATGCCGCACATGTTGGTGGCCGGCCAGACCGGCTCTGGTAAGTCGGTTATGATCAACACCTTCTTAACAAGCTTGCTGTACCGTAACTCGCCGTCCGATTTGAAGCTGATTTTGGTTGACCCTAAACAAGTAGAAATGGCGCCGTATAATGACATTCCTCATCTGTTAACGCCGGTTATTAATGAGCCCGAAAAGTGTATTTCTGCACTCAAATGGGCAGTTGCCGAAATGGAGCGCCGCTTGCGTACTATGGCTGAGGTCGGCAAGCGCAATATTGGTGAATACAACAACCTCAAAAAAGAAGAGGGCATGCCATACATTGTTATCGTGATTGATGAGTTAGCCGATCTGATGATGATGGCCGCACGTGATGTCGAAGCCTTGATCGTGCGTATCGCCCAGAAAGCCCGCGCCGCCGGTATTCACTTGGTGCTGGCCACGCAGCGCCCGTCTGTCGATGTTATTACTGGACTTATTAAGGCCAACGTGCCGGCTCGTATTGCCTTTACGGTGGCTTCACAAGTTGATTCACGCACCATTATCGACCAGATGGGTGCCGAGAAGCTTCTAGGGCGCGGTGACATGTTGCTACTGACCAGTGATATGCCTAAGCCTAAGCGTGTCCAAGCAGCGCTTATCGAAGACGGTGAAACAGCCAAAGTTATGGACTTTATCCGTATGCAACGCCCGCCACAGTACGATGACGAGGTTGTCTCGCAGCCAGTGCAGCTCAATGGCAAGGGCGGCGTAGTAGTGGATACCACCGATGCAGACGACGACATGTTCCGCGACGCCGTTCGCGTGGTGATCGAAAACCGCAAAGCTTCGACGAGCCTTCTGCAACGCCGCCTACGCATTGGCTACGGTCGCGCCGCACGTTTGATCGAGCAGATGGAAGAACAGGGCATTATCGGCCAAGCAGACGGCTCACGGCCACGTGAAGTGCTGGTTAGCTCACTTGATGACGTATTTGGTAGCGGTGGTGGCACCGCCGATGAAGTGCTCGACGAGAACTTCCCAGCCTAGTTTTTCCGAGGAAGTCTGATAAGGGGGACTATAACGCTTTTTCCGGTGGCAGGGTCGCGGCTGAGCGCCCCTTTAGCGGGATGATCTTCGCTCGCTACAACAGCTCGTGGAAGAAATGATCGGAATCCGTTTAAGACGTCAATGGGATCGGTATGAATAGGGTAGTGCTCGCCATCTTCGTAAATGGCCCGCAACTCCGTGTCTTTAGAGTGGTATGGACGTTGCCGCAACAGCTCGGTACACGCGTAAGATCGAGCTGGAGGAGTTATCTCGGGGTAGTGCTCGCCATCCATATAGATTGCCGTTAGTTCTTCTGTTGGGTCCGCAGATCCTTCAAAGTTTAAGCTCATGCCATACTTATAGTTGTTTTTAAAACTTCATGCAAGCATAAGCCTTGCCAAAAGATTAAATATTTCTTACCATAAGCGTAAGACAAACATAGCTGCAAATGGAGGGAAACGCAGTGGCATCAGAGCAACTTGTCATGCAAGAATATGCTGATCTACAGCGTATCCCCGAAGGAACCCAAGTCAAACGCGACTTGGGTTCTTTAATTCCAGATGCTTCACCAGAACCACGCGTTGTGGAGCCTGGTGACGACTTCCAAACGGTTCGCATAGATGGGCGGCTCTGGTATGTCACCCCCAAAGATCCAGTTACCGGTGTCGTGTACCCTATTCTCCAGCATGAGAAACTCCCAATAGACAATCCGGATCGCGCTAATCTGCACCATGGAAACCATCCCGCCTCTGACCCATCTGTGAGCTACACGACGTTTCATGGGGCAGCGCTACGGAATGGACAACTCCAACTTGTTAACGTGCATGACCACAACGAGATTGATCCGAGGACTGATCGTCCGGTATACCATGACTACTTTTACGGCCCAATACCTGAATACCGCGAAAACGAAGTCTTTAGAACAATTGTGGCTGCGGTAGCAGGGGATATACCGCACTACGCCATTGATATGCGCGCCCCAAATGGGCCGCAAGTTGTACCACTTGAAGGTAAGAGCAGGGAGCTCCTGCTTACATTAGCCAAGCCCCAGACCGCGCGCGAGCGCAGGATTACTAACTTACCGTTTAAAGCGGGCTACAAGTACGACGAACTGCAAAACCCTACACTCAGCAAGGAAGAGTACATCGCACGGTTCAAGCAGGCCTACTGGGATCGTCGAGCCGTAAATAATGGCTTTGCATATCGTTACATTGGCTATCGGTACGAACCAGTGCGTAGCTTTTTCCAGTACTACGTCTTTAAACAAAAAATTGATATGGAAAAAGAAGTCGACGAATTTCTGTGCACCGATGATCAGGCGCGACGCATTTTCCTGGGTAACTTACTTATTGCTAAGGCGGTTGAGGCCGCTGCCGATATCGCCAACGATGTTTTTAAGGTTGCAAAGCAGCGAAGTGGTTTACGCCCTGTTTACGAAGGTTCGCGCCCGCTCGTACGAGACGTTCTTGGCCGTACCGCAACGCACCGTGGGGAACTCGCTGAGTCTTATGCCCAGAAGCTTCGCGTCGAATATGGCTTGGCTGCTTGACTAACAGGGGTGATTACGGTATGCTAACAGAGTAATATCAACTTCAGCTCGCGACCCCTAGAGTGCGCGGGCTTTAACCGAAGGAAGGAACGAGCATGACTCAGTACGAGATTGCTGTTTTGTATCATCCTGATCTGGAAGTCGACCTGACCAAGGCCGAAGACCGGGTTAAGAAGATCCTGGCCGACAACGGTGGTAAAATCACCGCTACGGACAACTGGGGCAAGCGCAAGCTAGCCTACAACATCAAAGGCAATGAACACGCTGTGTACGTTATTTACACCGTGGAAATGCCTGGTGCCAGCGTTGCAAAAGTAGAAAGCACGCTGAACATCACCGACGAAGTTATTCGTTTCCTCATCACCAAGCCTGATCTAAAGGCTATCGCTAAAGCAGAAGCTTTGAAAGCCGAAAAGGCAGCCAAGGCTGCTGAGCGCGGCGACACCGGTGAAGAGGAAAAAACTGACGAAGAATCTTAAGTTTTTTTAAGATTTCAGAGGGTAGATTTGACGGCTTTCGGGCCGCAGGAGTAGGGTAAAGGTACAAACTAAGCGAAGACATAGGTCTTTTAAGAAGGAGGGTGCATATATGGCACGAAGTCTCAATCAAGTAACGCTCATGGGTAATTTAACCCGCGATCCAGAATTGCGGCAAACGCCCACCGGCCAGAACGTAACCAGTTTTAGCCTGGCGCTGAACCGCTCATATAAAGCGGCTGACGGCGAATGGCAGGAAGCTACCGATTACATCGATATCGTTTGTTGGGGTCCACTGGCTGAGCGCGTAGCGCAGTATTTGAGCAAGGGGCGACGTTGCCTGGTGCAGGGTCGCTTACAGTCTCGCTCTTGGGAACAAGACGGCCAAAAGCGCTCTAAGGTAGAGGTTTTGGCGAACGACGTGACATTCCTCGACAGTCGTGGCGGCGAAGACGGTGGTAACGGTGGTAGCGCACCAGTGAGCGCTTCATCATCTTCCAGCGACAAGCCCGCACCTTCAGCTAAAGCAAAGAAAGATGACGTCGTTATCGAAGATATCGGCGACGAACCTATCAACCTAGATGATATTCCCTTTTAGGAAGAAGTAATGGCAGAGCTACTTGACCTCGATTTCCCAGAATTAATTCACCCGCCTGCTGCGTCGTATGCGGCGACAGTCGCACTCAACTACAACTTAAGCTGGTATGACGCAGAAGTTGGTTTTGAGCGTATGCAACAGTTTGCGCTCGACACATATGTGGAGTTTGGTCAGGGCGGTGGCGATCAGTTAGTAGTGGCAATAGACACCAAGCTGGATGATGTGCGTGCTCATACTATGAGCTATGCTGCTGCTGAAAGATTTGGTATTTGGGTGGAGCAAGAACAGGAAGCTGTTGCGCGCTTAGCTCATCGCTACTTAACTGGGCAAGGCGATGATTACGAAGCATTTCGTAGCATACCCCTGTAACTTTAAACGTAAAGAAGGATAATTATGGCAAAGATTTTTAAGAATAGAACCGACGTTGCGTATTTCGACTACAAGGACTTCAAGACCTTGCAGCGCTATGTAAATGTTTACGGACAGATCGAAACTCGCAAGAAGACCGGTCTTACCGAGTCGCAGCAGCGACGATTAAGCGTCGCTATTAAGCGCGCACGTCACATCGCATTGCTACCATTCGTAGCAAACAACTAAGGATTGACCCATGTCGGCTGATTTGAAGTTGTTTGTAGAAGAAATTCTTGGCGTTAATCCGCAGTATAAGAACTTCAATATATTTGCGCCTGGCAGTAATCTGCCAGGTATGGGCGGCCAGGCTATTGCAACGACCGGTGCCGCTAACGCTGGCACAGATACGACGCATCATTTGCAACAAGCGGTGGTCGAGTTCGCGCAGGCTTACAACAGAGATGGTATTCTGCTTGAGCAACTTGAAAAACAGGCGCAAACTATACAGGGGTTGCTCATGATGGAGCAAACACTTTCTATGCTCAGCGAGCAAAAAGTTGATCATTTACTACAAGTTTTACATACACTTATGGAGGCAAAACGTGGCACTTAGCATCACAGAACTTAAAAAAGGCACAGTCTTCGTTCTAGAGGGCCAGCCGTTTCGCGTGGTTGAATACAATCAAAAAGTAATGGGTCGCGGCGGCTCAATCGTCAACGTTCGCATTAAAAGTTTGCTTGACGGCAAAGTGCTCGAAAAAACCTTTAAAGGCAATGAACAACTCGACCGCGCCGATGTTACGACCGACACCGTCCAGTATTTATATAACGACGGCAACACCTTCTACTTCATGAACGAAGAGACATTCGAGCAGTTCGAAGTTTCGGCGGATCTCGTAGGCGACGGAGCTGGCTACCTCAAAGAAAGTGACCGAGTGCAGTTGCAATTCTTTGACGGTCGTCCGATCAATGTGGAGCTAGCCAAAAACGTACCTCTGTTAGTAACGTATACCGAAGACGCCGTAAAAGGTGATACCAGCTCGGCCATTACTAAAGACGCTACGCTGGAAACCGGCATCACTATTAAAGTGCCAGCCTTTATTAAGCAGGGCGACCTCATCTCTGTCGATACGGCCACCGGCGCTTACCGCGAACGCGTCAAAAATTAGTCTTCGGGCGTTTCGCGCAACATTTTCTTAACAGCAACTCTGGTTTTTCTGTGTTGTAGTGTTTTGAGAATTTCTTCTGGATCGGCTTGGTTCAGCTCACGACCCTGTGGCCGCAAATACCACAGGATGGCCATGCGAATCATGTCGCTTCTGGTCGTAAAATCTTCTTCAGCAGCCTGGTCAACGAGCTTGAGCAGGCCGGCTGGAAGGGTTAATTGAATGCGAGTTGCTTTTGCTGTGTGACGAGTGCGTTTTTGAGACATGTTCCTCCTGAGGGGGTATTAAATGCATGTATAGATCATATCACCTATACATGCACTATACATCACTTTTATTAGGTGCTACAAACATAGGTAACTCTGTTACACTTGGAGGATGAAAATACGGCTTGACCAGAAACTCGTACAGCTTGGTCTGGTGCCGACGCGCAGTCAGGGCGAGAGCTACACAAAACTGGCGCAGGTAAAAGTTAATGGCAAAATCGTAACCAAGCCAGGCCATATGGTGGGCGAACATGATGTTATCGAGCTGACCACAAAAGAGCAATATGTGAGTCGTGCCGGCCTCAAGTTGGCGTCGGTAGCGCAAGCACTAAGCCTCGACTTTAGAGACAAAACAGTGCTGGACATCGGTAGCAGTACTGGTGGTTTCACCGATTATGCTCTCAGGCACGGCGCCAAAAAAGTGTTAGCCGTGGATGTCGGAACAGATCAGTTGCATCCCAGCTTGCAAAATAACCCGCAGATAGAGCTGCACGAAAAAACCGATATTCGTGACTTCCAAACCCAACAAGCCATAGATATTGTGGTGGCCGATGTGTCATTCATCTCGCTGAGGGAAATTTTGCCGGCCGTGTTGAAGCTGGTGAACAAGCAAACCCAGATCGTGGCTATGGTGAAGCCGCAATTCGAAGCGGGGCAGAGCGCACTCAAGCACAAGGGCGTTATCAAAAATGACAAAATGCGCCGCGATATCCTCAAAGATTTTGAAAGCTGGGCCAAGCATGCATTTATTATTACAGATAAGGCCGACTCCGAAGTTAGTGGCGGCAAGGGAAATCAAGAGCGATTTTACCTGATGCATAAGCAGTAAAGTGTTAAACTGCTAGTATGTACTTTGCCTCACGCTTGCAGGCTGGCCGGATGCTCGCCAGTCAGATGGCGAAGAAATACAAAGGCGAACTTTGTGCTGTCGTGGCGCTCAACGACGGCGGTGTGATGGTGGGCGCTCAAATCGCTCAAAAATTGCACTGTTCGCTCACGCTCCTCATGACCGCCGAAATCGTTTTGCCGCGGGAGCCCGATGCCATCGCCGGCATCACCGCCAGCGGAGCTATGTCCTACAACCACCGTTACTCAGAGGGCGAAATCAGCGAGCAAATCGGCGAATATT
>DASVMD010000042.1:0-5216 GCA_036384495.1 Saccharimonadales bacterium (SeqCode) | reverse complement strand
CGCCGTATTCGTGATGATGTTCATGGGCTCAAGCTGGATGCTGGGCTTCGACTGGGGCGGCATCTTCAAGCGCAATCCCAAGGCTGGGTGGCTCTTGGCGCCGTTCATGCCGTTCCTCGGCCCTCCCATGTGGGTGCTGGCCTTGATCATCAAGCTTTTCTACGGCTTCGGCCACAACGACAACTAGCTCAACGGCTCGCACAACTGAGACCCGGGCGGCGGTCACCTTTACGGTTTGATCGCCGCCCCTCTCGCCCCCTGCTTCCCGAATTTGTCTCTACTCTTTACTACCTTATGAAACAGATTTAGAGTGGTCGAAATATGGGGTAAATTCTGCAGCCGGCCCTATATGCCAAGAATAATTCCCTTGTATGCGACGAAAGGGTAAAATAAACATAAGGCTTATGGAAACAACGAATAGTAGCGATACATACATCCTGACGGTTAATGCCGGTTCATCGAGCATCAAGCTTGCTTTGTTTGCCGCGCGCGATATTACCCAAAAAGTGCTTGAAGCATCCATCGAGGGTATCGGCCTATCCTCAACGAATCTCGTAACGCCCGATGGCAAAAAGCCAGTTGCCGCAGGTAGTCATTCGGATGCTGCCATGCTGCTAATAGAGTGGCTGACCGCGCAAGTTGCCACTACGTCTATGACTGCGGTAGGTCACCGGATCGTACACGGCGGACCAGACTATCATGAAGCAATAGCTGCGACCGACGAAGTGCTGGCTGATTTGCGAAAACTGGCGGCCTTCGACCCTGAGCACTTGCCTGTCGAGCTAGAACTCGTGACGGTCTTTCAAGAAGCGTTGCCACAGGCGAGGCAGGTGCTTAGTTTCGACACGGCTTTCCATCACGACCTGCCAACGTCCTCACGGCTTTTGCCAATCCCGCGCCATTTCGAAGCGAAGGGGGTGCGTCGTTATGGCTTTCATGGCCTGTCGTATGCATATATCTTAGAGGAGCTGCGGCGCGTCGAGGGTGAAACAGCGGCAAACGGCAAAGTAATCATAGCTCATTTGGGCAATGGAGCGAGCCTAGTCGCACTCAAAAACGGCAAGCCAATCGACACGACAATGAGCATGACGCCGGTATCTGGCATAGCAATGAGTACTCGCGCGGGCGACCTCGATCCTGGACTAGCCCTCTACTTCGCACGCACGCAAGGCTATGATGCCGAGCGCTTTAACCACATGGTGAACTTCGAGTCGGGACTGCTCGGTATTTCGGAAACAACTGCCGACATGAAAAAGCTGCTCGAAATCGAAGGCGACAATGAGCGCGCGAAAGACGCGGTAGACATGTTCTGCTATCAAACTAAAAAGAGTGTTGGGAGCTTTGCTGCAGCGCTGGGCGGACTGAACACGCTGGTCTTTACCGGCGGCATAGGCGAAAACGCCCCCAGGGTTAGAGCAAGAATATGC
Source organism: Saccharimonadales bacterium (SeqCode) (assembly GCA_036384495.1). Lineage (GTDB taxonomy): Bacteria > Patescibacteriota > Saccharimonadia > Saccharimonadales > UBA4665 > JAQGHB01. Next base: position 3,789 of record DASVMD010000042.1, on the reverse strand, counting down.
GAAGGGTTGGATTTTTTGGGCATTACTATTGACGATACCCGCAACCAACAAGGTAATCGTCTTATATCGGCGGATGGCAGCCAGGTTGGCGTGCACGTTATCCATACGGACGAAGCGGTCACTATGGCGCGCGAAACTGCCGAGCTAATAAAAAGACAAGCAGAACAAAGGGGTGGCTTATGAATCCAATCAACGAAAACCAGCTAGACGAAAAGACACTGCACGCAATTGACGCCTATTGGCGGGCGGCCAATTATTTATCTGTCGGGCAAATCTATCTATGCGACAACCCACTCCTAAAAGAGCCCTTAAAACTAGAGCATGTCAAAAAACTACTTCTTGGACACTGGGGAACAACGCCCGGCCAAAACTTCATCTACGTGCACTTGAACCGTATCATCAAACAATACGACCTCAATATGGTTTATGTATCTGGGCCTGGACACGGTGGCCCGGCAGTGGTCGGCAACGTCTACCTTGAGGGTACGTTCAGCGAATACTATCCCACCGTCACTCAGAACGAAGCCGGCCTCAAGAAGCTGTTCCAACTGTTTTCGTTTCCTGGCGGTCTATCCAGCCACGTATCGCCGCAGGTGCCCGGCTCTATACATGAAGGCGGCGAGCTTGGATACTCGCTCAGCCATGCATTTGGTGCGATCCTAGATAACCCTAACCTCATAACGGCTTGTGTCGTCGGTGACGGTGAAGCAGAAACCGGCCCGCTCGCGACGGCCTGGCACTCCAACAAGTTTATCAATCCAAAGACAGACGGCGCCGTATTGCCGATACTGCACCTTAACGGCTACAAGATTAGCAACCCCACCATCCTAGCCCGCATTGAACACGACGAGCTGGAGCAACTATTCCGAGGTTATGGTTGGACACCCTACTTCGTGGAAGGTGACGACCCCATACAAATGCACCAACTCATGGCCGCGAAGCTCGACGAAGCAGTGAATGAAATCAAAAGAATTCAAAGTAACGCGCGCGACAACAACGACACTACTCGTCCGCGCTGGCCCATGATCATACTAAACTCGCCTAAAGGCTGGACGGGGCCAAAAGTAATTGATGGCAAACAGGTCGAGAACAACTTCTTGTCGCACCAGGTACCGCTTGCCGTAGACGCTGCCCACCCCGATAACGTAGCGGCGCTTGAACAGTGGCTCAAAAGCTACAAACCAGAAGAATTGTTTGATGAGAACGGAGCCTTGTTGCCTGAGCTTGCCGCGCTTGCTCCAACAGGCGCACGCCGTATGGGCGCAAACCCTCACGCGAATGGTGGCGGCCTTATGCGGGAGTTGGACTTGCCGGACTTCCGAAACTATGCCGTTACGATTAAACAGCGAAGCATCAGCAACGAGGGCAACGTCCACGCGCTTGGGCCGTACCTACGCGATGTGATCAAACAAAACCAAGCACAGCACAACTTTAGGATCTTTGGCCCGGACGAGCTTGTTTCTAACAGGCTGGAGGCAGTCTTTGAAGCCACGAATCGTCAGTGGTCGGCTCGCGTAAAGTCAACCGACGAGCACTTAGCTACCGAAGGCGCTGTTCTGGATTCCATGCTAAGCGAACACCAGGCCGAAGGCTGGCTTGAAGGATATTTACTTACTGGCAGGCACGGCATCCTCCATAGCTACGAGGCCTTCATTCGTATCGTAGATTCAATGGTCAACCAACACGCCAAATGGATCAAGATGTCTAACGAGCTGCCATGGCGGCACACTATAGCGTCACTCAATTACCTCTTGACGTCACATGTCTGGCGGCAAGATCATAACGGCTTTACGCACCAAGACCCTGGCTTCATTGATCATCTGCTTAATAAGAAAGCCTCGGTTGTACGCATCTATCTGCCCCCGGACGCAAACACGTTGCTATCGACTATCGATCATTGCTTGAAGAGTCGTAACTACATCAACCTCACGATTACGGGCAAGCACGACAGCCCACAGTGGCTATCTATGGAGGAAGCCATCGAGCATTGCACCAAGGGCGTCGGCGTGTGGGATTGGGCAAGCAACGACCATGACGGCGACCCGGATATCATTATGGCTTGTGCCGGTGATGTGCCTACACTGGAGACTTTAGCTGCCGTATCAATTCTCAGAGAGCATCTACCCGAGCTTAAGGTTCGCGTCGTGAATGTCGTTGACCTCATGCGCCTGGAGCCCGCCACCGAACACCCCCATGGGCTCAGCGACCCCGAATACGACGCACTGTTTACAAAGAATAAGCAGATCGTCTTTGCGTTTCATGGCTACCCTTGGGTCATCCATCGGCTAACCTACCGCCGCGCCAACCGCAATCTCCATGTGCGTGGGTATAAAGAAGAAGGCACGATTACGACCGCGTTCGACATGACCGTACAAAATGATATGGATCGTTTCGACCTAGTTTTAGATGTTATTGAGCACCTGAGTATTACCGGAGATAAGGCTCTCCAGCTGAAAGAGCTGATGCAGCAGAAGCTCATTGAACACGCGGAATACATAAAAATACACGGCATAGATATGCCGGAAGTTCGTGATTGGCAGTGGAATGCCACTTTGCCCACATCACACGAATAGTGTCGTGGTTGCTGCTTTTTGCCCGGACCTAGTATAAATAGCACTGGGCGTTTCGAGAACCTGCCGGAGTAGGCTATTCGTAAATCTCCAAAAGTTAAATTTTCCTTAATTAAGTTGCGTAATCTGGCTAGATGCGCGATTCTTAAGACATGAACCACGACCGCCTCCACGCCCTATCCGACGGCATCTTCGCTATCGCGATGACACTTCTGGTATTCCAAATTAAGGTGCCATCGGTTGACGTGTCCAATTACCATGCCATTTGGCACTCCCTGGTCGAGCTCTTCCCTGTTTTTGCCAGCTTTGTACTGAGTTTTGCCATTTTGTTTACCTACTGGCGATCGCACAACTTCGTGGTCAGCAATCTGGCCCAGAATATCGATGTGGCAATCACCAACATTAACGCCCTGTTCTTGTTTTTTGTGGTGTTAGTGCCATTTAGCGCCGAGTTTCTGGGGTTGTATTACCGGAGTGAATTCGGCATTGCGCTGTACGGCCTCAACATTATCGCCATCTCCACCACGCTTATTTATATGCGCTCCTACATCCTCACCGCCGAACATATCGAAAACAAGGATTGGACCGAGCAGGAGCTCTCCAACGGCTTTATCCGCATGGCGTTTCCGTCGGTTACGGCCGCGCTGGCCATTTTGGTGGGCTTTGTTAACAAAGATGCAGCCCTAGGTTTCTTTATCCTAGGTATCCTATTTAACTTCTCTCGGAGCAGTACCCATGTGGCTAAAAAAGCTATTTATGCCATGAAACGCACCGAGTAGTAGTATTTATCACCAAAACAAGAACATTTTTCCACATTTAGTGCTACGCCCCAAAATGCACCACTAGATGTGCGTTAAGAGCGAGTTTTCCACTCGCAGAATGTAAGTTTTACGCTGATTGTCTGTAAAAAAGCTTGCACAGCAGGTTTATAATAAAGGTAGAGTTAATAATTTCTTAATAAATACCGAAAGGTTCGATCAAATGAGTGAAATACAAACGGATCCAATAGCCCGAGAACTCGAAAGCCGAGCACAGGCATTTATGGTAGAGCAACTGCTCGCCAATGCAGACGTGACACTTGAGCAATCACCTGCCGCACAGCCAGCTCGTACCCCATATAACGATGGCCCACTCCACGATAGCGGCCACCGTTTTATGCATCCTCGAGTCACCGCCTTAAGGCGATCTGATTTTGGCGTAAACAGCCACGACTCTATCT
>DASVMD010000041.1:0-13780 GCA_036384495.1 Saccharimonadales bacterium (SeqCode) | reverse complement strand
CACCAGCCGTGCGCAACATTATCCGTGAGGGTAAGTCGCACCAGCTTGAGGCTGTCATCCAGACTGGTGCCGAATTCGGCATGATGTCCATGGACAAACAATTAGTAAATTTGATTCACGAAGGCACTATCAGCTACGACGAAGCCCGCAACTTTGCCGTTGATATGGACGAACTCGACAGGTTAATGAGAAGTTAAATCATGTTAAATTTCAGCTACGAAGCCCGCAACGCAGCCACCGGCCAAAAAGTGAAGGCCTTGGTGCAAGCCGACGACGAACAAGCGGCTTCTAAACTGATCCGCGACCAAGGCCTAACGCCGCTTAGTATTACACTAGAAAATTCTAAGGGTGCTCATCGTTTCCGACGCATCAAGACCAAAGATAAGGTGCTGTTTAGTCGACAGCTGGCAACCCTGCTGAATGCTGGTTTGCCGCTGGTGCAGAGCCTACGCAGCGTCTCCGGACAGACCACTAATCCACCGCTTAAAGTAGTAATAAACCAGGTGATCAGCGACGTGGAGGCTGGCAAATCCTTTAGCGCCGCGCTCGAAAAGCATCCCAATGTCTTTAACCGGGTGTATATCAGCCTGGTCGCTGCCGCGGAAGCTTCCGGTACGCTGGACGCTGGCCTAGAACGGTTGGCTGATCAACAAGAAAAAGATGCTGATATCGTCAGCAAAGTCCGTGGCGCCATGATTTACCCGATTATCGTGCTGCTCGTTATGCTGGCCGTCGTAGGCTTTATGATTGTTAAAGTCTTGCCCCAGGTGCAAGTCATTTATGCCGGTTTGCCAGGGGCTTCGTTACCACTCGTGACACGGGTGCTACTCGCTGTATCGCATTTTGTGACGCACTTCTGGTGGATTGTCATCATTTTACTTGTCCTAGCTGTTGTTTTCGGTAGCAAATGGGCTAAAACGCTTGGCGGCCGCTCGATAATTGATAGCGCCAAAATGCATGCCTGGCCCATCGGCCCGCTGTTTATGAAGATGTACATGGCTCGTTTTGCTCGTACTGGTACTACGCTAGTGGCCAGCGGCGTGCCGCTGATTCAGGTACTGGAAATCACCTCTGAAGCCGTCGATAACGTGCATATTTCTAAGTCTCTCGACCACGCTATCGAAAAAGTAAAAGGCGGTAAGGCGCTCAGCGATTCGCTTGATAAAGATCCTAACTTCTTGGAGCTGGTACCAAACATGCTGCGTATCGGCGAGCAGTCCGGTGCCATGGAAACTATGATGGCCAAAGTTGCCGACTACTACGAAAAAGAGGTCGACAACGAAATCAAGGCCATCTCCACCATTATCGAGCCGGTCATGATGGTGATCATGGGTATCATGGCAATTACTATTGTGGCAGCTATCCTGCTACCAATTTATGGGCTGGTCAATCAAACTGGCTTCACGGGGGGCTAGAGTAGTGCAATCTAAGTCGCGCGGCTTCACCATTATTGAAGTACTTATCGTGTTGGCTATTGGCGGCTTAATTATGCTCATTGTCTTCCAGGCCATCCCCACGGTGCTGCGCAACAGCCGTAACAGCGACCGCAAGCACGATGTAGCGGCCATTCTGGACGCCGTGTCACATTATGAGCTCAACCATTCTGGTAATTTTCCGGATAGCGGTAGTAACTTCTTGCAGTACACCAAGCTACAACAATACAGACCTGCCGTCGTGCAGTTTGACCCTACCGCCGCACTTAACAGTGATACCAATATTGTTGTTTACGCGCAGAGTGCCTCGTTTCGGCCGTATTCGAACCAATTGCCCAGTATTGACGGGGCTGTGAACCCCGTAACCAGTCAAGATATGGTGGCTATCTATAAGTATCAGCGCTGCAACACTAATAACGACGGTGGGTCGAGCAGCATAGGCGCAGGGTATTACGATACGGTGGCACTATTCGCGACCGAAACTGCTACTGGCGTTTCTAGCCAGTGTGAGCAACTCTAGGGCAAGCTGTGGATAAGTAGTAAAAATTACTTGCTTTTTCTGCCGGCAACCCCTATGATCTAAACATAAGCAATAAAATTAAGTCGCAAAGGGGCACTTGCATGCTTAAGAAATTACAAAAAAATAAGAGCGAAGGTTTCACCATCATCGAAGTGATGATTGTGTTGGCTATCGCTGGACTTATCCTGTTGATCGTCTTCCTGGCTATCCCAGCTCTGCAACGAAGTCAACATAACACCCAACGTAAGAACGACGCCGCTTCAGTCAGCGCCGCAATTGCGAACTTCCTGTCGAACAACGGCGGTCAGGTACCAAGCACTGTTTCGGGTGACGGCACCAACACTAATAACCTTGTCATACGTCGCGGTGCGACAGGCAACAGCGAAACAGCCAAGCTTGGTTTCTACACCACAGCAACATCTGCTACAGCTGGTGCCAGCAGTGGTAACGTATTCATTAGCACCGTTGCTGCGGCTCCTACCATGACTAATAACAACGGTGCTGCTGCGTCAGCAACCAATGTTACCAACAACAGTCTCGCTATCGTTGTCGGAGTTGGCTGTAACGATACGCAGACCGGCCCAGGCACGGTAAACGCTCGAACGGCAGCTGTCTTCTACAACACCGAAAGTGCTACCGGTAACGGTGCACTCCAATGTGTCGAACAGTAAGCTAGATACTAGCATCTGCTCCTCAAACAGGTCCTCGTAAAGAGGATCTGTTTTTGTGTTACTATAGTGCTAATGATTATTGCCGTACTCGTGGTGTTTGGCCTGTGCCTGGGGAGTTTTGCCAATGCGCTGGTGTGGCGCGTCCACGAACAAGCCCAAGAAACCGATAAAAAGAAGCCCAACCAAAAACGCCTAAAAGACCTGTCAATCAGCCAGGGCCGCTCCATGTGCCCGCACTGCGGTCACAGCCTGGGCGCGGCCGATCTGATACCGGTTTTCAGCTGGACGCTGCTCGGCGGCAAATGCCGTTATTGCCACAAATCAATCTCGTGGCAGTATCCGCTGGTAGAGGTGGCTACAGCGGCCGTCTTTGTTGGCTCCTATATCTGGTGGCCCAAGTCGTTCGATACGGCTCAAATCATCATATTTGTGCTGTGGCTGGCACTAATCACCGGTTTTATGGCACTTATTACCTACGATGTGCGCTGGCAGCTACTGCCAAACCGCATTTTGTACCCCTTGGGGGCAGTAGCCGGGCTCCTGGCGCTCGTTAACGTGGCTAGCGCTGGCGATCCCCTTAAAGCCCTCCTGGACACCGCTTTGGCTGTGCTGATCGGCGGCGGCATCTTTTACGCCCTGTTTCAGCTGTCCGACGGCAAGTGGATCGGCGGCGGCGATGTCAGGCTGGGCTGGTTGCTGGGTTTGGTGGTAGGCACGCCGGCTAAAAGCTTCTTGTTCATCTTTTTGGCGGCATTTTTGGGCAGTTTTGTGAGCTTGCCGCTGCTAGCCAGCAACAAACTCAAGCGCACCAGCACCATTCCGTTCGGACCATTTCTGATCGTGGGTGCCATCATCGCCTATCTGTTCGGCACCGATATCCTGCACTGGTACAGAGACACTTTCATCAATCTGTAAAGAAAATTTACAGCGCTTTACTTTTTTGTAAAACTTTACTATACTGAATAGTATGAAAGATATCACGCTCACAATCTCCAGCAAAGGCCAGATTACCGTGCCAAAAGTAGCCCGCGATAAGCTAGGACTTAAGCCTGGCTCTAAGCTACATATCAGTAAACTGACGAGTGATCATGTAACGCTGCGGCGCGAATATGCTGCCAGTGACTTTTACGGCAAGGGGCAGGGACTATGGGATGCCAAAGTTGACCCTGTAGAGCTAGTCCGTCGGCAGCGGGATGCTGACCGCGCATGATCGCCGTCGATACCAATCTGTTTATTTATGTACTGGCCGAGCATCCGGAATACGGGCTGGCAGCGGAAGCCATTTTGAATAGGGGTGAGCAGGAGCCGCTGGTGGCTTCAGTGCTTGTTATTGGCGAATTATTAGGTGTCAGTGACGCCTCCAAAGCCACACAATTATCCTACGCGCGGCTGATGCTGTCGTCGCTTCACGGTCTGCAGCTGGTGCCAGCCGATGAAGCTATTGTCTATAGCGCTGCAGCCCTCATGCAACAACAGGGGTTGCGCTTACAGGATGCCATTCATCTGGCAACTGCTCACCAGGCTGGAGCCAGCGAATTCTGGACCAATGACAAAAAGTTAGCCAAGATAACGCTGCCGGGTTTGCATGTAAGGTTGCTCAGCGAACATGCCCAGTGATACTTAGGGCGTTTCCAGATGACGCTTATGCTATACTGAAAGCAATATGAACGGTGGAAAACGACGCCACAACACGGCCCGCGGTAGTCGGGGCTATACCATCATTGAGGTGATGATTGTGCTGGCCGTATCAGGGGTGATGTTTCTGATCGCCAGCAGCTTTGTGTCGGGCAAGCAGGGGCGTACGGCCTTTACCGAGGGCGTCAACGAACTGGCTTCGACCATTCAGGATACCATCGAGGGTGTCACCAACGGCCAATACACTGACATTAAGGTGAACTGTAATTTTAACGGGACTACCACCTCTATTACCGCCATTGGCGCTAGCGGGCAGGGAACCAACTCCAAGTGTGTATTCCTGGGCAAAGTGCTGCATTTTGCCGAAGATGATACCCACGGCGACACCCCTAGCCAGCAATACGAAGTGTTATCGCTGGCCGGGGGCCGGGTAGGCCTCAATAATAAGCCGATTACCGATTTGGTGAGCGCCAAACCAGCGGTTATCCCGAGCTTAACGGCGCAGGCAACGATTCCGCAGCGGCTAAATGTAACGAATGTCAAAGTTAACAATGGCGCGGTTATCAGTTACGGCGTGGCCTTGTTGCAGGGCCTGGGCACCGCCGAAACCACCGGCGACGTGGCAAATGGCACCCAAAATGTGGGACTGTGGTATGTCGAAGACCTCAGTGATAACAAAGATACTGCCACGGCTACTGGGATTATTGCTGGTGGCGCAAAGCTCAAGCCAGCCCAACGGATTGACATCTGTATCAGCGACGGCTCGCGCTACGCCACCATTACACTGGGCGCTAACGGCAACCAGCTCGGCGTTAATGTCGCCATGCATGGGGAGGCCAACATATGCTAAGGCTTAAGCGCCGTAACCAGCGGGGCGACACCATCGTGGAGGTCATGATTGTGCTGGCGGTGCTCGGCTCGGCCATCGGTATATCCTATGCCACGGCCAATCGCAGCCTGCTCAACGCCCGCCAAGCGCAGGAAAGCGCCCGGGCAACGGTGATCGCGCAATCTCAGGTTGAGGAGCTGCGCGCGTTGGCACCCATCTCTGATAGCCATAACGACAACTACATCTACAGCAGCGCGCTGCCTTTCTGTCTCAACAGAAATAACAGTGGTAATGTTGTGAGATTCGATAGCGCAATCGTTTATCCCGACAACTGTAAATACGACCAAACCACTGATTTCGAGTACGACGTCAAAATCACCTACGACAACACCTCGGGCGATGACAAATTCACCATTTCCGTAGTCTACGCTGATATTCTCGGCGAAGGGCAGGACAGCGTAACGTTAACCTACAGGGTACACCAAGATGATGCGGCATACTTCCATTAAACACCAGCAACGTGGCTTCACTATTTTGGAGCTGATGATCGCCACCACCGTGCTAGCGGTTATGTTGGTATTGGTGTCGGCCATGATGATTGCTATCGGTAATCTGTATTACAAAGGCGTCAGCCAGGCTCGTATCCAGGCCGATACGCGCTCCATCGTCGATGATCTGGCACAACATTTGCAGCTCAGTGATGTGCCGCCACGGACCGAAGCCCATACGCTGACCATCCCCGGCGATTCAACGCATGTCATTAAAGCGTACTGTACCGATAGCACCCGCTACAGCTATGTACTCGATAAGCAAATCGGCACCAATAGTGATCAGATTCGCCATGTGCTGTGGCGCGATTCCATACCATCCACTGGCTGTGATCCGGCAGATCTCACCAGCGCTAACCCCAGTTCTGGTGGCACCGAACTGATCTCTGGCAACTCACGCCTCACCGCCTTTTCCATTAGTCCAAATAGTCCGTACACCGTCGACATCGAGGTGGTGCTAGGTGACACCGACCTCCTCAGCGGCAGCGGCATCAACACCACCTGCAAAGGCGGTATCGGCCAGCAATTCTGCGCCACATCAGTACTGCACACCGTCGTCACGCAAAGAATAACGCAGTCAACAAATTGAGGTATAGTATGAGCATGGGCAACAGACAAAAAGTGCAGGGAAATGAGCGGGGATTCGCCTCGCTGGTCGTGGCGCTGGTCATGATTCTGATTCTGTCGCTGTTAACCGTTGGTTTTGCGCGCCTGGCGCGCCGCGAGCAACAAAGCTCCCTCGATAAGCAACTAGCCACTCAGGCTTACTACGCCGCCGAAACTGGCATTAATGACATTGTTAAAGCTATACCCACAATCAACACCTACAATCAGGCGCATCCCAATGATATCGACCCCAATGTCTGCCTGACTACTACTCAACTAACTGCCTTAGGACTGAATAGCACAATAGATCCCGTACCCGATATCTCCTACACCTGCGCACTGGTCGACTTAACGCCGTCCAGTATTGTCTACAACGGTCTTGGTGCCCGCTCGGTGCGCCAAACAGCCTTCGCCACTAATGGTCAGCTGAGCAGCCTCACCGTTAGCTGGGGCACTCATGCTTCGACTCCCAAAACGGCTTTTAAGCCCAACATTCCTGACTCCGCTGCGTTTACGCCGGATGCCGACTGGGGTAATAACACGCCTGCCGTGCTGCAGGTTAGTATCACGCCGCTCGACGATGTCACCCGTGATGCCCTGATCGATAAAACCTTCACCGCATACCTGTATCCGTCTTCCGCCAGCCCAGCCGGCTCACTGGCCTACGCCACATCTGGTGACGCCAGCAATGCGCCTATTTTCTCCGGCCACTGCTCGGCCTTGGATGTAAATGGCAGGCCCGTTCACTATCCCTGCAATGCCACTATCAGCGGGATCGAAAACAACGGCGCAAACGGTCAATACTACATGGTTCGTGTCATGGCCTACTATGACAAAGACGGCACCGACATCTCTGTTAATAACCTCAAAGACGCCGGCGGCACCCAGCTAAACACCGTTGATGGCCAAGCCCAGATCGATGTCACCGGCAAGGCCAAAAACGTCCTCAAACGCATCCAGGTGCGCTCGCCGTTACACCCCGACAACGCCGCCTTGTTGCCGTCGTACGCCATTGACTCGCAGGGGACCTGTAAGCGAACGGCTACCACGCCGCAAACCGCCTATGACGGAGGCTCGACTATCCCAGATACAGATGCCTTCCCAGGCAATGACGTCTGCGATCTCCAAAAAGTCCGCTAACTTTCGGCTTCGGCATGTCGGTGAAACTTCTCATGCACCGATTTGAGGTGCGGATCGGTGACGTGCGTATAAATTTGCGTGGTGGCGATGTTGCTGTGACCGAGCAGCGCCTGCACCGAACGCAAATCCGCGCCGTTCATCAGCAAATCCGTGGCAAACGAGTGCCTGAGGGTGTGCGGGCTGACGTGCTTGGTGATTCCGGCCAGCAGGGCATAGCGCGCCACCAGGCGCTGCACGCTGCGAGGCGTCAAGCGGTGGAAATTGCCGCTCAAATCGACCTTTTTGGTGCCGCTGTACCGTACAAACAACGGTTTGGCGGTATCTTTGCGCTTTTCCAGATAGTATTCCACCCATTTGGCCGCCTCCGGACTAATGAATATCGGCCGGTCTTTCTGGCCCTTACCGCGGACCATAAATTCGCGCCGTTTGAGGTTTATGTGGTCTTTATCGAGCCCAGTTAGCTCACTGACACGCAATCCCGAACTAAAAAGTAGCTCTAAAATCGCTCGATCCCGCACGCCTGTTATGCTGTTCAGGTCGGGCTGTTCAAATATTTGCTTGAGTTCATCTTCGTTCAAAAAGGTTACTTGTTTGCGCTTTGTGCGCGCCAGCTCCACTTTGTCGGCAGTCATGGCAGGGATGTTGCGCTTGGCGCAGTATTTTAGGAAACTTCTGAGCGCGATCAGATGGTAGTTTTGTGTGGTTTTACCGAGTTCATCAGAGGTGTTCGTGCCCAATCGGTTGAGCCACAGTCGCCATTTTCGGATCAGCTCCGCGTCAATATCGCTGATTTTGATGTCGCCCGCAAAATCAATCAGCCTGGTCAAATAATGATCATAATTCTGAATCGTTTTGTTGGACCGGTTTTGCTCGATTTCCAGATATTCCAAGAAATCAGTTTTGGCTTTTGCGAATAGCATAAGCCTATTATACGCCCGCTACCACGGCTCGCGATCATTCCGATGCTTAATCGACTGCATACGGGCACTATAGCAATTACATCACTGGTAGGCCAATCCTATTTTGAGACAAATTACATATGCCCAGAAAGTTAGATACTTAACCGTGGGCGTAATCTGTTAAAATAGAAACAAGTAAACAAGGATATTCATGGAAAAGACCCTCATTATTTTGAAGCCGGATACCGTGCAGCGCGGGATCGTGGGCGAAATTATTACTCGTTTTGAGAAGCGCGGGCTTAAAATTGTCGCCGCCAAGATGCTGCAGCCCGATTACGATCATTATTTTGAACACTACGAGGGCATCGGTACGCTCAAAACCCGCAAAGGCGATGAAATCTTCGAAAGCCAGCTGTCTAGCATGCTCGACGGTCCGGTCATTGCCATGATTCTCGAGGGCGCCGAAGCCATCGAGGCCGTACGCACCATGGTCGGCGATACGCAGCCCAAGACGGCCGCGCCGGGCACCATCCGTGGTGACTTCGCGCACGTCAACTACGGCGCGGCCTCCAGCGTCGGCAAAGGCGTCGCCAACATCGTCCACGCCTCGGCCACCCCCGAAGAAGCCAAAAAAGAAATCGCCCACTGGTTCAAGCCCGAAGAAATCGTCAGCTACGAAGCCACTCACGAAAAGTTTACGCAGCCACGCAAGAAGTAATACAATACCCAAAGGCCCCTCGGGGCCTACAAGCCTCCGTAGTTCAATGGATAGAATACTTCCGTCCTAAGGAATAGATCTGCGTTCGAGTCGCGGCGGGGGTACCAATCACAATGCTAGAGTAGTAATATGAGGGTATGAAGCCCGAAAAAGCGATCCCCCAAGCACTCCTCGAAACGGGTAGGCAAGTTGGTCAAAAAGCTCCACTATTTTACGCTGGTCGGAGGGCGCTCCACGGGGCTGGTGAGCCATATCCGAGCGCTCACGAGACCGTTCTCAGGGCTCGCTCCGAGGCGGGCATAACTGTAGAGCCAGAAATGCCTGACATGGGTCCAGTTATCACCGATCCCTACGAGGGATAAGTAGCGCCATCCAAAACATCGGCCACAATTCAATGCTTGGTGTGCTGAAGCTGACGTTTAAAAGTATGCCAAGGGCGATGGTAGCCAAGGCCAGTGCCTCGACATGTAGCTTATGTAACCTTAATGATTGAAATAGGGCTCTCAATGATCGAGCAAACAGCCCCACAACCAGCCCCAGCCCGAGCGCACCGTAAGCAATAAGCACGTCGATCCACTGATTATGGCTGTACCACAATGGGTAGCCGACGTATAACGTATCATGTAGACTCTGGGGAATCCGATCGGCAGGAAGCGGCCTTAACTGGCGGGCAATGTCAACGCTTCCGACGCCAACCGGTAGTATGTCGGTGTGCTCAAGTGACCACGTATACAGGGTCATGCGGTAGCCTACGCCATCATTAAGTTTGTGTGCATTGGTTAGCCGGCCAGTGGATGTCGCAAAGATAGTAAGGACTACGGTTAGGAATAGCAGGCAAAGGGCGTAGGTACCAAGTCGCTTGCGCATATTGGGCAGTTGATATGCGTAGAGTCCAAAAATAAACACCACAAGCAGCAAAGCCAGTCGTGAGGCGCTGAGTACGGTTGCCAGACTCGGTATCAATAACAGTAACCAATATAATTTTGAAGTCGTAACTCTGCGTGCTTCATTGATCTCCGCGAGCAGTAGCGTTAAGCCCAGTGTTATGGCAGCGTATATGCCCATGCCAGTGTCGTGGAGCAGTAGCCCAGACAACCGGTACCCATCATCCACGTGGCCAATGTCTACCAGCACAGATAGTAGACAAACAAGCTGCATGAGCGATACCGCCTTGAGCCAATAATGCTTGTTAGCCGCCTCCCTAATTGCTACCAAAGCTATCGGTATGGCGGCTACTTGTAGTAACAACCCCTGATAATCACCATGCCTGCCTGTTAGCGAGTCTCCTATATTTGAGGCCCGCAGCAAGCTGGCGCACATCACCAGCATTAAAGCCCCCAACATCCACTGTGAAATTGGAGCTAGTCGTTGCCACAGTTTTTGTCGGATTGCCACGGCCCCGGCTAGTATGCCAGCGACGAGTATGGTCGCTGCTCGTAGCAGTTCATTCTTAAAACTGCCCGTGACTGGATAGGTGTATAACAGCGGCAAGCCGAAAGGGAGTAAGCTAATTGCCCCAGTAACGCCTCTCCATACCGGCATTCGCGCTGCCCGTGACTGGTTTTCCATATGGTCATATTCTAATCCGCGAGCTATAGGGTAATCAAATGGAGTTTCGGGTGACGACAGTCTGTTTCTATCTCTGATACAATAAGTATATGGCAGAAGCCAAACAAACACATCAAAAATACTTCGAAGATCAGTTCGACGACGAAGAAGTGCTGTTTGTCTTCCGCAAACACCCCGTGGTGATGCGCAAAGGGCTGGTGTTTGGTATGCTCGGACCCCTGGTGGGAGTGATTCCGGCCGCCGTTAAGCCGGAACTTGGCTTTGGAGCCTTCTTCGGCGGCCTGGCGCTGGGCTGCTTACTGGGCGGCCTCATCTTTTTGCCAAGCTGGATTAGCTGGCATTTTAGCATTTTTATCATCACCGATCAGCGCTTTATTCAGATCACCCAAAAGGGGTTATTCCACCGTGCCGTGGCCGATTTGGGGCTCAGCCAACTCCAGTCAATCAACTACGAAGTCTCCGGATTGCAGGAAACTCTGCTGGGATTTGGTACAATAAAGATGCAAACTTATGTGGGAGACCTGGTGATCCGAGACGTGCATCATCCGGCCAAGATTCAAAAGAAACTCCTCAGCATACTGCGGGAGGAGGGAATTAACGTGAATCAGCTTCCGCCAAGTTCGCAAAGTGCCAGACAAGCCAATGAAGAAGAAATTCAAGAAGCCTAAAAAAATCCAGCTGCCTAAGGTGCAGCGCCCGTTCAAGCGCGCCAAACCGACCGAAGAAAAGGTCAATGAGGCGCTGAGCGGCGTGCCACGGATTACCAACGAAACCGTGGCCGAGCACCGCGAAGAGGTGCTGTCCAGCGCCCGCAAATACATTTATCCGTTGCAGCATTCCAAGAACCGCGTGGTGCGAACCTCAATTGCGCTGTTTTTGGCGGTAATCATAGCATTTTTAGTGTTCTGCGGCCTGGATCTGTATAAATTTCAGTCCACCGGCGGTTTTGTGTACGGCGTGACGCGCGTTTTGCCGTTTCCGGTCGCCAAAGCGGGCCACAGCTGGGTGAGTTACGAGTCATATCTGTTTGAGCTGCGCCGCAACATGCATTATTACCAAACCCAACAGCAAGCCGACTTCGGTAGCAAAACCGGCAAAGAACAGCTTACCCGCCTCAAAAAACAGGCCATGGCGCAGGTAATTCAAGATGCCTATGTCAAACAGCTGGCAAAAGCTAACCAAGTATCCGTCAGCCAGCAGGCCGTCGACAACGAAGTGGCACTGGTACGCAGCCAAAATCGACTCGGCAACAACGATCGCGTGTTCAAAGATGTGCTCAAGCAGTTCTGGGGCTGGGACCAAACCGATTTCAAGCGAGAATTGCGCCAGCAACTGTTGCAGCAAGATGTCGTCGCCAAGCTTGACACCGCCACCAACGCACGCGCAAACACTGCCATCCAACAGATCAAAAGTGGAGCAGATTTCGCCACCGTAGCCACCACCAGCTCCGACGACGCCAGCACCAAAGCCAACGGCGGCCAGTACCAAGCTACCATCACACCCACCGACCGCAATGTGGCACCAATCATCCTGCAAACCCTCAACAAGCTGGGAGCAGGGCAGACCTCCGACATCGTCAACACCGGCTACACCCTAGAAATCCTCAAAGTCGTCGACAAAAGCCCAACCAGTCTCCACGCCGCTCATATCCAATTTACCTTCCAGCCCATCGACACCTATGTGGTCCCGCTGCGCGACAAAAACGTGCCACATCAGTTCATCCGCTTCTAAAGAGTTGCTTTTGGCTCACAGAATTGGTATGATTACCCCTGTCGTTCATACAGAATGACCGCGCGGGCTCGTAGTGAAGAGGCCTATCACGCCTCCCTGTCACGGAGGAGATCGCCGGTTCGAATCCGGTCGGGCCCGCCAGACCGTATGTAGAGTCTCAATGAGTTCCGAGTCGCCCCCGTTACTGGGGGCGTTTTCGTTGGTTCGAAAGTTACGGACGGTGTCATGGTGCATTTTGACCCGTTTCGAAATCGCTAATGCATACGGGTTGTACTCTGCGATAAGCTTTGAGCCATCTAGATGAAGGGTAGTAAACAACTCATTTAGTAGCTTACGTTTCTCCCCGGGCGACTTCTTAACATAGATCCGTGCAGCTTTCTGTGACTTCTCTAATACATCTATACCTTTCTGTAGCTGTTTACGGCTCCTATCAGCCATATTCGTGACGTTGTCCTCTAAGTCGATCAGGTCTTGCATAATCTTCTTACTCAACTCGTCGTATCTTTCTGGGGTGATACGTTCGCTGAGCCGATCTTCGTACAGTAAGTCTAGCTGTCGTTTCTTGCGGTCTTCTTCCTGTCTCAGAATATTTATAGAGGTTGTGTAGTCGTGCATGTCGTTCTGGTGCCTTGCTTTGAGCGACTCGATAATCCACTCGGCTATTTCTGGGCTGGGACATAGTAGGTTTTCGAAGTGTTCAAATAGTTGCTGCTCAATACCTTCTTGTTTTGCGTACTCTTTCTTTGGGCAACCCTTGAAACGGTTACAATGCCCGTACCATACGCCTTTTTGATATTCCCATGTAATCGTACCTTCACAGTCTGTGCAGAATATGATGCTTCTTAAGTCAGGGTCATGCTTGCGATATTTCGGGGGCGTTTTACGGTGTAGCTTAGTCTGCACATCCTTGTATAAATCCTCGCTAATAATTGGCGTCTGGTTCCCGGGATAGTTAACACCCTCCCAGCGGTTCATGCCAATATAGAAGGGGTTTCTCAAGATGTTTTCACTAATAGTGCTGCGTGAGTATGGTCGTCCTTTGCTAGAACGCATACCTATTTTCTCGGCGTATTTTGTAACGGTTGTCAGTGATTGGCTTGGATCCAGATAGGTTTCAAAAAGCTTCCTAACAAGCGGGGCTTGCTCGGTGTTAGGTACGTGAGTTTTTCTGCCTTTATCTCCGACCGTCATGTAGCCGTAGGGTGGTCTTCCGGGCAGCCATCCTTGTGCTAGTTTTTCCTGACGCCCCTTATAGACTTCTTCCCGTAAGTTGTCAGTGTAGTTCTTAGCAAACAGCACCTTAACACCCCAGTTAAGCTTGTCTTGCGAGCGTGAGTGTTTGTACATAACGAGACTATCTTTGATGAGGTGTACTTGGCGTGTGTCGTCGTTTTCAAGCCACTCGTCAATCATCACCATGTCTTTGAAGGAACGGGTAAGGCGGTCAACTTTCTCAACAACTAGGTACTTGATACGGTTCT
>DASVMD010000040.1:0-15142 GCA_036384495.1 Saccharimonadales bacterium (SeqCode) | reverse complement strand
CCCGCAGACCCTGAAGTTCCTCGGCCTGATCATCGCGATCATGTCGTTCGGCGTCGTCTCGGCAAACGCCAAGTCGACCACGTCCAAGCCGAAGCCGGCCTCGACGATCACGTCCAACCCCACGCCCGAGCAGAAGTCGACCGTCGTTGTCGAGAAGCCCGGCGAGGTCATGAACGTGAACTCCAAGGCCTCATCGACCGTCACGGTCACCATGCTCCAGTGGGAGACGGCCAACGGTCTCAGTAAGAAAGTCGTCGACCATTCCACTTGCTGGATGGACAACGACGGCTTCTGGAACTCCGGCATCAGCAACGGGGTCAAGTGGTGGTTCTGGGACACCCGTCCTAGCAAGATCTGCCGCTTGCCTAACGGCAAGATGTACCGGGTCTTGTGTGGCAACGAAGTCCGTTCGACTCCGCCGCCCGACCACATCGTGACCGGCATCGTCGTGCTCGTTCGCTTCGGCGGCAAGTACAAGGCGTCTGTCTCGGAGAAGGCTTCGGCCAAGGCGAAGGATTGGTGTGGCGAGGCCACTGCTAGCGCTTCGGCGTCGGCTACGGTCAGCGGCTACACCAAGATGCAGGCTCGCGGCAACGCAAAGCTTGTTGCCTCCGTCAAGGCCACGCTCAAGGCTCAGACCTCGGCTTCAGCCAAGGTCATCTGCGGCCCCAAGCCCTCAGCAACTCCCGCCCCTCAGGGCAGTGGTTGCGTTGGTCCGACGAACACCACAGCTACGGCGAGCGGTATTCCGTGTCAGAGCGCTTCGCAGAGCACCTCACAGGCGGCAACGGCCACGGCCACTCCGACCTGTGTCGGCAACGTGCAGAACTCCTGCAACACGACGATCCAGATCTACGTGACGAACACCAGCACGATCAATCAGTACAACTGCAGTAAGGTGACGCAGGTCTACTCCGACGGCACCTCCATGGAAACGTGGTACGCCAAGGACAGCAGCGTCACGACAGAGCAGATCTGCTCGCAGCAGTCCAACAACTGCTCGCAGGCATCGGATTCGAGCCAGTGCTCGGAAACGCCGCCTTCGGGTTGCACCAGCGACTGCACGCCGCCGCCGGCTCCTACGCCGCCCAGCATCAAGCTGAACAAGCTCCAGGAGACGTACGAGAACGAGACCCATGCCACCGTGGCCAACGCTACGGCGACGTCGGGGCATCAGCTCAAGGTCTGCTTCACCGCAGATTACGGCAAGTTCTCGCCGAGCTGTGTGTCTACCACCGCAACCGGTTCTCCGGTCGAAGTGCGTAGCACCTACACCGCTCCGGTGGATGTGTCTTCGGACAACCTCACCGCTACGGTGTACGACCTGACCTCTGGTCAGAACAGCAGCGACAGCATGTCCGTCCCTGTGCAGAAGCAGAACAATCCCTAGACAGGAAAGGAGAGCAGTACTGAAGTAGTCGGTGCATGTGGCGTTGGCCGCGGATCTGGAGGCAGTTTTGCTTCGATTCGCGCGCCAGCGTCACCCCGACTGCTCGAGTGAGTTGATTTTGTATCTTGTGCACCCGCACACCATCCATCATCCTCCTCGAGCAGTCTTTTCCTTCCCCCTATTTAAAGATCAATAACTATCTAGTTTGCAAAGATGTACTAAAGACGCGAATATGTTCTTTCTGAAAGGAGAACCTATATGAAAAAATTGAATACTATGATTGCTACCGGCGCTGCTCTTGTGAGCTTGTCGGCTGCTACCCTTGCCGGCCCAGCCACGGTTTTTGCCGATGGTACCGGTCAGATCGGTGGTGGTGCAGGTGCTTACCAAGTTAAGAACCTCACTAAGAACACCGCTTATGCTAGCTCTGCCACGGCTGATGCTTGTGACGAGCTACAATACAGCGTTCGTTTGCACAACTCCGGCTTCGTTGCAGTTAACAACATCAATGTTGTTGCTACCCTGCCAAGTGCTGCAAGCACAACCAACACTTCTGTCATGACTGCTACCTACACCGACGGTGTAGTTCCTAGCACGACTGCTAGTGTTACGGTTACCCTGCCATCTGCTCAGAACATTAGTTTTGAGAATGGCTCAACCAAGCTCTACGACGGTAACGGTGCCTTGGTTAAGTCTTTGGACGATGGCATTACCGGTCAAGGTGTAAACCTTGGCAGCCTCAATGGTTCTACTACTGAGTACGTGAACTTCAAGGCTAAAGTTAATTGCCCAACCCCTACTCCAACACCAACCCCTACTCCAACTCCTAAGCCTAGCACTCCAGCTGCTACCACCCTGCCTAACACTGGCGCCGGTGATGTTGCTGCTGTAGTTGCTATCGCTACGGTTGCTGGTGCGTTTGGTTACCGCCGCTTCTTGAGCCGTCGTTTGGCTGCCTAAGCAGCTGCTCGATACCGACCGAGCATGACTGACCGCTCTGACCTCTCGGGGTCACGCTTACAGCTCCCTATTTTCGAATAGGGAGCTTTTTGCGTTGAACCGGTTACCCTTATCGACAAGATGGATTATACTAAAAGGATGAAATTTGATCGCACCTCGGCTCCGGGGCACCAGCCAGAGGCCGTTAATGAGGCCGAAGAGCCGGTGGTTTTGCTGCTCCAGGTACCTCGTACCAACGACAAGAAAGAGCTGGCGGCCGAACAGATGTTTGCCTCTTTGCACGGGCTGCTGCTGTTTCCGTCGCAGAAGCTGTTTCGGGCGCCTAAACGCGTGGGAATCAGCTTTGAAATTGCCGTTTTGGAGCGGCGGATTGGCTTTTACGTGCACGTGCCGCGTTATCTTAAGGATTTCGTAGAGGAACAGATCTACGCCCAGTATCCAATGGTGCAAATATCAGAGGTGGAAGACTATTCGCTACCAGATAGCACTATTACCCACACCAGTACCCTGGGCACCGAAATGCGCCTGACAGCTAACCAGGCGCTGCCAATTAAGACCTTCCAGAGCTTTGAGGTCGACCCCTTGGCCGCTATTACCGCTACCCTCGCTAAGTTTGAGGAGGGCGAAGAGGCCTGGATTCAGCTGATTATCCGGCCGGCTGCCACTAATTGGCACCAAAAGAGCGAAAAATACATTAGTGGGATGCGTGGTGGCTCTAAAGGCGGTACGGCAGGCCTGTTTTCGGCCCTCTGGAAGCCGCCGGAGCACACCGATGGCCCGGCTGCCAAATTAACAGAGTACGACCAGGCTCGAGCCAAGGGCGCCGAAGATAAAAGCCACAAACTGGCCTTTGAAACCACCCTGCGTATTGTGTACAGGGGTAATGTCAGTTCCAGCCAGGCCTCACTACGCCTGCAGTCGATTGTGGCCAGTTATAAACAGTTCAATACCACCTATATGAACGGTTTTGAGCAGTCGCGGGCCAGCACTGATCCAGCTCTGCTAGACCGCTATACAGCCCGCCAGATGGCTAGCCATCCGTTACTACTTAACATAGAAGAGGTAGCCACTCTATACCACTTGCCTCACACCACCGTAGAAACGCCGTTTATTCTGTGGGCCTCCAGCCAGACGGCCGAACCTCCGGCCAATTTGCCGATTTTAACAGAGGCCAACCGCGATACCATCAGCCCTATTGCAGTAGCTAATTTCAGGGGTCATAATACGGCCTTTGGTATGCCGCGTTCCGACAGGGGTCGCCATCTGTACATCATCGGTCAAACAGGGGTGGGTAAATCGGGACTTTTGGAGTTATTAACTATTTCGGACATCTCCAGCCCTTACGGCTTTGCGGTAATTGACCCCCACGGTGACTACGCTCTGAGCGTTCTCAGGCGCATCCCGCCCGAGCGGGCACACGATGTTATTTACTTTAACCCCGCCGACACCGACTACCCCATTGCTTTTAACCCCATGGAGGTCAACGATCCCAAGCTGCGCAGTCACACCGCCTCTGAGCTGATCGGCGTGCTCAAGCGCATGTTTGAGTCCTGGGGGCCCCGCCTGGAGTACATTTTGCGCTACAGCCTATTGGCGCTGCTCGAGTACCCCGAAGCCACCATGCTGGATATTACGCGCATTTTAACGGATAAAAAATTCCGGACAGAGGTGCTGCAATACGTGTCTGATCCCGTGGTGCGCAACTTCTGGACGGTGGAATTTACTTCGTGGAACGATAAGTTCGCCGCCGAGGCCGTGGCGCCGGTACTCAACAAAGTCGGTGCTTTTACGGCCAATCCGCTGGTACGTAACATTATTGGCCAGCCCAAGAGCAGCTTTAACATTCGCCAGATCATGGACGAGCGCAAAATTCTGATTGTTAACCTGAGCCGCGGCCTGGTTGGCGAAGATAACGCCGCGCTGTTGGGCGCCCTGCTGGTCACCAAAATGCAGCTGGCGGCCATGAGCCGCGCCGATATGCCGGCCGAAGAGCGCACGCCGTTTTACCTGTACGTGGACGAATTTCAGAACTTTGCTACCGATAGCTTTGCCACGATTTTGAGCGAAGCCCGCAAATACGCTCTGAACTTGACAGTGGCCAACCAGTACATCGCCCAGATGTCGCAAGAAGTTAAAGACGCGGTCTTTGGCAACGTCGGCTCGATGATCGCTTTCCGCATGGGCGCCGACGACGCCCGCGGCATGCAGCGCTATTTTGAGCCCAAATTCGAAGAATACGATCTGGTGCACATGCATAACCGCCATTTCGTGATCAACATGACGATTGAGGGCGAAAAATCCCCTGCTTTCTCGGCCATTTCGCTGGATTTGCCGCCGCAACAGGGGGATAATACGGCTATGATTATTGAGTCGTCGCGGGCGCAGTACGCGCTGCATCACGGCTCGGTGGAACAGTATATTGATGAACGGCACAATTTTAAGGCGCCGGTGGCCGCACGGACGGCTGAAGCTAAACCTGCTGCCGCTCAGCCAGCTGCCGATCCCGCTCCCGCCAAGCCTCCTCGAGCAGCTAAAACCATCGATAAAGCGGCGCTGACCAGCACTGTTGGCCGGACTGCAGTGAATGCCTCGAATCAAAGCACCCCCAGTCAAGAGGCCGCCAAGCCGGCAAAACGCAAACGCCGCCGACGCGTCCGCAAAAACCGCACCCCCAGCCTCGATGAAAACGCCGAAAGTGTATTATTTAGCCGCGACAAATCCTAGCATATACACTTTCGCTCTTTTGAGCTCATCAGCATGAACGCGCATTCATGGAGTGTAAAAAAGGGCGGAATAACTTGGAGTCGAGGACTCAACAGAGTTATTGCCCTTTGGCGGCAGTTATAGGGTTTGGAGCGTAAAGCTCGACAAAGCCACTGCCTGGGCGGGAACGCTGGTAAGCCAATGGCTCACGTAACGATTCCTCGCCCACCCCGGTCCGGGGATTTCATCTGAGAATACTCAGACAGGCATCACCTCCTTATGGTGATTGGTTGTGGAGACTTCATGTGCTGAGACCGACTAGCCGCTGGAAGCGACAGACAGACCCAGGTCGTCGTAGGCGCCGACATCACGTCGGGGCGAACCGGTGTTGAGGTACGTCAAGCGCACCTTGGCTCCGGCCTTGATGAACGGCAGTTCAAGGCTCTGATTGCCCGAACCAGCCGGCTGAAGGGGTGCACGATACACGTGCTGGGTGTCCGCGCCGAGTGTGAAGTAGAAAACGGTCTGTCCGCTCTCTACGACTTGACTCAGGTTGCTCACCCTACCCTCAGCCGAGGTTGTGTTGCCGTTCTCCTCCGGAGAGGTGTTGTCGCTCTGGCCCGCGAGGATTGCTCGGTACTTCTCCAAGGCCGCGCCCATGTCACTGGCGATGACCAGGTTGTCATTGTTGGTCTCGTCGTACGGCAGGAGCGCAATGCCCTGACTCGCCGAGCCACTGCTGTCCGAACCTGCGCCGATCAGCGGACCTACCCAGGTGAGGTGTCCGTAGATCTTGTGCAGGGTCAGATGCACCGCTTCCAGTCCCTTGAGGTTCTGGGGCGACTTGTCGATGACGTGCAGCGGGACAGACGGTTGCGTCAGATTCGGAATCCGATACATCCGCGCCTCGTTGTCACGAGCGTCGAACAACATCAGGTACGAGGCCGACTTGCTCTTCGAAAGAGGAGCCATGATGGCCTGCCACACCGGATGCCCACCCTTGGTGTAGACCAGTACCGGATCGCCCGAAACCTTGAAGCGGTTGGCCTTAGGCATCGACACCCAGCTGTACTTGGACCTCGCGTAGTTACCCCACCAGTTGAGCATCGTCTTCACCACGTCTTGGGTGTAGACACGATCAACCCAGCCAGGCAGGGCCACGGGGTCGCCGGGCTTCAGACTGGCACCAATGGGGTACTCCTTGATATGCCCGGTTTGCGGGTTGATCACTAGCGCCGTGCGAGGTACTTCACGGTGGAAACCACCGATCAGCTTATCGACAGACGCCGTGTAGTACGGAACCCACTGGTCGTTGACCTCAAGCGTCAGACCGGTCACCACTTGGTCGCGGTAGCCGTGACTCCAGAGGTAGCGCTCGATCTTGTGCCAGTGGTAACCGCCGGCGTAGTACTTCAGGTGGTAGTTGTTGCCTACGCCGCCCTGGGCGTTCTTCTTGGCGTCTTTCGAACGAAGAACAGCGTGAGCGTTCGGGTTCTCGGCGTCGACGACGACGATGTCCGGCACCTCGGCGTCGGGCTTCTGCTTGTTGCTGTTTCGGAAACCGGTGGGCTCCAAGCCGAAGATCCAATAGAGGTGTCCGTCGACCACCTGGATCGTCGGCGAACCGAGGTCGTAAATGGTCGACAGTCGCTGATCGGCGCTGTTGTTCAGTACCTGGTTGGCCTGGAAGACGGCCGTCTGCTCGGACACCTGCAGGATGTGGTTGGCATCCGTGTCCGGGTACTTGTTGAACGCCTCCCTGACCACATGGGTCTCGTTTGCCAGCTTCGTCGCATTGCCCTGGTTCCAAATGGGACCGTGGACAATCGAGAAAACCAGTGCCACAAAGAGCACCACAACTGTAATCCACGAACCTGTGGATGGCAGCCCCTCGTCTTTCCAGTCGCAAGCGAAAAGGCCAACGACGATGGTCGCGAGCGTGAATCCTCCGAGGATGATCCACCACTCGTGGTAGATGGCGATCTTGGAGAAGCCTACCGGAGGCAAGCTCCACCAGAACGTCAGCCAGTTGACGACTCCGAAGACGATCGTCACGATGACGCCGCCGAGGATAGTCCGCTGGATGTTCTTACTGCCGATGCACGCCAACACGGTGACCGGAGCCACGATGATGAGCGCTACCAGCAGGCCCAACAACAAATCATGAAAGAACACAAAGTCCTCTTTCGTTAGTGGTTACTCGAACGCTTTTTGAGCGCTGAGACAGTGGTTGAGACGAGGCGAGCCTTCCCTGCCTTGCGAACGAAACCGTACACGGTATCGGGTCGCGAAGCGAAGATGAAGGCCTGGTTGAACTTCAGGTTGTAGATGTTGCCGTCTGTAGTGCGGATGCGTACCGTTCGGTTGCCCGAAACGACCGTTGCCAGCTCCATAGCCGAAGCTACGTGCCAACTGCGACGTACTCGAACGACCGCGTGTGCAACATCGACACCGCCATTTGCGTGCAGCATCACCACGTGCGGAGCACCGGTTTTGCCAGGAGCAGCCAGAACCCACGGGCCGAAAAGGCGCCGTGTTTCCTGATATGACGACGGAATCAGCGGCTGTTTAGCCACTGATGGCGGAGGTGCGGAATGCGTCGTCGGGTTCTTCGGCCCGGTGAAAACACCGATGAGCGTCCAAATCACGAAGACACAAACCAGCAAGCCAAGCAAGGCTGCCCAGGCACGCTTATAGCGTACTTTGGAGAGCAGCTCACCAGGATTCATGAGTCTCCTTGTTAATGTTCGATGTGCGAGACGGTCGCATAGCCGGGGTGGTTATATCGGAAACCTCCCTGATGAGCAGCCAAAGCCACTCCCGCGTGAGCACTCAAAGCTGAGTCCTCTCGTTCTTATGCTCAACTTCGTAAAGCACACAAACCAAAGGGCTATCACAAACCTGATAGATTATACTATAATTTTACTTAATAAGCAAGTATCTGTCTTAGGATTTTACTGCGGTCGAGGAAGTGTTTGTAGGCACCGCCAACCGATGCTTCCCAAACACAAACCCAAACGTACTCCCCTTGTCTTGCTGGCTCTCGAAGATCAGCGAGCCGCCTTGGGCGATTATGACTTTTTTGGCCATGAAGAGGCCGAGGCCGGTACCGTCGGGGCGGGCTTTGCGAGCGTTGCCGGCGCGATAGAACTTGGTGAACAGGTGCGGCTGCTCCTGTTTGGGCACGCCGATGCCGTTGTCTTCGACGCGCAGCTCGACGTGTGTTGGAGTCTCAGCCAGCCGGACGGTAATTTTGCCGCCAACAGGGGTGTAATAGATGGCGTTATCAACAAAGTTCATGACCACCTGGCGGATTTTAGTCTCGTCGAGCATCAGATCGAGGAAGTCTTTGGGCTTGTCGTACTGCAGATCCAGAGAG
Source organism: Saccharimonadales bacterium (SeqCode) (assembly GCA_036384495.1). Classification (GTDB taxonomy): domain Bacteria; phylum Patescibacteriota; class Saccharimonadia; order Saccharimonadales; family UBA4665; genus JAQGHB01. The sequence goes on along the minus strand of DASVMD010000040.1, from coordinate 6,710 downwards.
TGGGTTTTGGCGGTTTCGTCGAGCTGGCTGAGCTCCTGCTCCACCAGATCAGCCAGATTAACCGGCTTGGGCTCAATCACGAACTTGCCAGTCTTGAGGCGCGAGACGTTTAACAGATCGGCAATCAGGTACACCATGCGCTGCGAGCTAGAAAAGGCCTGGCCGATCATCTCTTTTTGAGCCGGCGAGACTTTACCGACATCGCCGTCCAAAATCATGCTCAGGTAACCCTTAACGCTGGTCAGCGGCGTCCGGAGCTGGTGCGATGCCATGCTTATGAAGTCGTCTTTGGTTTCGTCGAGCGCCTTGAGCTTTTCGTTGGCCCGGCGGAGCTTGCGGGTGGCCTCTTCGACGCGTTGCTGCAGCGTGGCGTTAAAGTTCTCGATTTCTTGGAAGCGAAGAGCGTTTTGGATGGCAATGACTAGCTCGTTAGCAACGATTTCAATAATCTGCAAATCTTGCTTACTGTAGGTATTGCCACTTTTCTTGGGACCAAGCATGAGGTAAGCAATGGCGGTTTGTCGCGATCCAGTGCCTGTCATTAGTCGCGCTACCAGGGCTATATCGTGCTTGCGAAGAATACTTCGGACCTTTTCGTGCGTTTGGCCAATAGACTCCGTAGTAAAAACTTTTTGCCCGATTGTCGACAGCTCTTCCCTAATAAGCTGCGCTTCATTTTCGGTAAATAAAGATTCTGATGTACCAATAACTCTTAGCTTTGCTCGATCGGTTGTTACGACACCGACCCAACAAAATTGGCTCTTAAGGTACTCCTCAATAACGCTTGTTGCCCGCTTAAGGAGTGGCTGCATGTCTATGTGGTTAACGAGGGTTTTATTGAATTTATCGAGAAGCTCTTGGGGGTCATAGGCGTCTCGATAGAATATTTTGTTGGTAACACGGTCGAATAGTCGCTTAAAGTATGGCGCCGTCGCAGCAATAAGAAGCGCAGCACCAAGCGGAATGGCCTTTTGGACGAGCTGGCTTGAGTTTGAAAAAATAGCTACAGTTAGCGCAAAGACTAGCGCAGCGTACAGAGCGGTTAGGGTAGATACGAGTAACAAGTAAGCGATTGTTCGAGTAACAATAAGCCGGATATCAAAAAGACGGTGCTTGAAAATAGCAATGTAAATAATTGAAGTCATAACCGCCATCGACAGCGGTGTAAGCACTTGAGACCACTCAGAATTAGAGAAGAAGGCTGCCCCAATGATATTAAGCCCTACCGCGAGCAATAACGATTGCCTCAGGTAATACATAGCTCGCTTATCGTTAGTATTGTTTTTGCTGGCACGTTCGTAGCGCCGAATTGAGAAGATACTGATAATAAAGCCGAGAAACACCCCGTATATCAACAAATAGTAAAAGGGCGCGCTACTGGTGACAGCGATTCCATTAATGGAAGAGTTAATAGTAAGCGGGGAAAATGCTGTTAGTACGCCAAGAATTGGCAGTATAAAACTCAGCATCCTGAGCGCAGCAACTTTTTTACCACGCAGAAGCTCTCGAATAAACAACCCAAGGAATGGAACAACAAACCCCGAGATCAATAACGATATCCTTAAAAATATATTTGCTATGGACTCATCATTATAAAAGATGAACTGCGCCAAAAACTGCGGGAACAGCCACAATAAGAGCACAATAATAAATGCCAAGAAATAGCGGGAAGTCCGGCGTGCACCAATAAACAACAGCGAAGCCAATATGCTTAATGACGCCAAAGAGGCTATTGAAATGGTCAGGGTTAAAATGTGTGTTATATTCATATCTGGATCATAAAAACAAATAGGTAACGAAATATAGAGCTAATGGTTAAAGTATGGCGTTCCTGACGAAATTGAGCAAGACTAAAAAGCAAATCGACGATCATCTTGTTTTTGAGAAATTTGGGCCCGAGCATTTTACTGAGTACCAAGATTTCATTTCACGTTTTCCGCAACACTGTGATTTTGCGCTTAACAATCTGATGGTTTGGATGGCGGGCAATACCGGTCTGGCATTTTGCTGGCTCAATGGCAACATTGTACTGAGAATATCCGGAAGTATTTACGAAAATCAACTTGATGGCACCTGGTATACAGTTTTGGGCGATAGCGATGCAGATAACACACTAGAGCAGCTCTTTACTTGGCTTAATACGGGCACGCTGCTGATGGTGCCGGACTATTTCGTAAGTGCTCTCGAGCATCCTGAGCGTTACAGCATCGTTGAAGATGCCGATAACAGAGACTACATCCTCGACATTGACACCCTTATTCAGAGAAGCGGTAAAAAATATGAAAATTTCCGCTACCAGATTAGCTACGTTATCAAGAATTACAGCCACGAGTCGGTTATTAAGGAGTTGGATCTCTCGAAGGAGCAAGATGTGCTGCTGATAATTAACTCCATGCACACCTGGTCGCATATTACCTCTTTTGCCGACGGCGCGAATGATGAGTACAAAGTTGACGCCATTGCAATTGACAGGCTTTTTCAGTTGCAGCACATTTTGCCGATTAAACATCGCTGTCTTGGCCTGTTTATCGAAGGAAAACTGCAAGCGTTCTCGATTTACCATGTTCCCCACTCGCGCGACAGTATTGCGCTCGGAAACCATATCAAATCTAACGGTGAGTATAAACGGCTGTTTGATTTTATGGCTTACGTTACCGCTACTCGCCTCAAAACTGAGGGCATACAATTATTTAATGCCGAGCAAGATATGGGGCTTGAGGGCTTGCGCCATCATAAAAGCTATCTGAACCCCGTGACCTTCTACAAGAAATACAATATTACGAAACTCTAAAGCTAGTTTAGCTCTAATACGGCGTACTCTTTTTGCGCCAGCAGCTGCGTTTGAAGCAGCTGGGTGTGCGTGTTATGCGCAATAGCCGAACCGGCAAGTCGTGGGATGTAACGACTTGAAACATCGGTACATTCAAATCGAAAAGCTAAAGCCGAAGCTCCAGAGGCTGCACAAGCATCTACAATCTTTCGCATAACTGCCTCCGAGGCCTGTAACCCTTCTCTTTGATAGGCAGCAACTCCCGGCACGAATATCTCCAATGCATTTTTTGTGGATGGCTTCTGCTTAAGCATACTGCTTCGAGTATCAAGAAATTCTGGGTTAATCCATGGGTACGCTTCCCGTTCTAAGGTGAACAAGGCCACACAACTTATCCGTCCATCCGGCTCTAACCTGTAGGAAAAACCATAGCGAGGATCTTCAAGCAGTTCCATCGTTGACGCTTCATCTTCTTCTAAGCGAACTGGTAGATTATCTGATATGTCGGTGAATCTTTGCCGGAATAATTCCCATATCTGACTTTTCTCATCATCAGAGAAGCTGCCGCCTAGCCGAAGATTAATCGTTCCGCCATCCTCTTGAGTGTCAACAGGCGGTACGCGTTGCTCTTCAATAACCGTCTTTAGGCGTACGGTGGGCTGAAGTCTATAGTCCGTTAAAACTGTGCCGGTAGCCTCAAAAAAATTAAGTGCTGCTTCGGACTGCGTGATTGGATGTAGCAAGGGGTGTAAGCGCGCCCGAATTGCCTGGTCTTGCAATACTTCTGTAGCCGGAGTATCGGTATCGTACTCGCAGAGCACAAATGTTTTGCCGCCTCCAACGGATTGACCGGCTTCTTCAATGTGCTCAGCAATGAACTGAGCGGGGACAATTCCTACCAAAATATGGTTGTCTTTAGCTTGGGGGTCAATCTTGCGAACATTCTCTAGCACCCGGGCGACCTCAACCATATTCGATGCACTCTCTAGTGGCACCAACGAAGGGACACCTTGCAGGCTCACTGTTCCTGGATCGGACTGGTAAGCTTCAAATTGTTGTTGATCTCTTACGCCAATAGGGTGGAACGTCCTAAAGGGGTCTTCGTACCGCTGTAACGTTTGCAGATAATTATTGTACTGCGGCTCTAGATTGTGGGCTGTGGTATGTGTTTCGGTCATGGTTTACGTTATTATATTACATAATTTACCTTATGCGGGTCGATTATTATTTTGCTTATGCTGTCAATTAGATAATGCTACACTGTAGCTATGCCAAAAATCGCAATTATCGAAGACGACCAAGCCATCTCGCAAATGTACCGCTTTAAGTTTGAGGCTGAGGGCTATGATGTCCAGACGGCCGAAAACGGCAAATTGGGGCTGGAGCTGATTGACAGCATGAAGCCCGATATCATCCTGCTGGACCTGATGATGCCCATAATGACCGGTGATCAGATGCTCGAAAAACTGCGGGCCACGCCGTTTGGCAAGACGCTCAAAGTTATTATTTTGACCAATGTGGGCGAGCAGGAGATTCCGCCAAAAGTGAAAGAACTGGGCGTTGATGCGGTAATCTTAAAAGCCGATATGACGCCTCGCCAGGTGGCCGAACTGGTTAAAAAGCAGCTGGCCACCTAAGCCTGCCTCTTGCCTGTGAGCCCCAGATACCGGATACTACTGGTATGAAGATTGCAATTCTTGGATTTGGCCTTGAGGGGCACGCTGCCTACGACTACTGGCGCGATGGCAATGAGATCACTATTTGCGACCAAAACGAGGCTGTATCTGTTCCGGACGGCGTTACGTCGCACCTCGGCACCGATTATTTAGCCGACTTGGACACTTTTGATCTGATTGTGCGCTCCCCGTTTGTGCATCCGCAGCGTATTGTGGAGGCTAATTCGCCGGATATTCTGAGCAAAGTCACCTCTAACGTGAACGAATTTTTTAAGGTCAGCCCCACTCAGAACATTATTGGCGTGACCGGCACCAAGGGCAAAGGCACCACTTCCACGCTGATTGCCAAAATGCTGGAAGCGGCCGGCAAGCGCGTGCATCTGGGCGGTAACATCGGTATTCCGGCGTTGGAGCTCCTCAAAAACGACATCCAGCCCGACGATTGGGTGGTCCTGGAGTTGTCCAGTTTTCAGTTGATCGACATCCAGTATTCGCCGCATATTGCGGTATGTTTGATGGTTGTGGCCGAGCATTTGGATTGGCACAAGGATGAAGCTGAGTATTTAACAGCTAAAAGTCGCCTCTTTATGCACCAAAAACCCAGCGACATCACTGTTTACTACGTAAATAATCCGGCATCTGAGTTGCTCGCCAGCCGAAGCAGTGGGCACAAAATTCCTTATTTTGCCGAGCCAGGAGCGACTATCGAAAACCGTAGTGTTGTGATTGAGAGTCATGCTATCTGTAAAACCGATGAGCTCAAGCTAATTGGCGAACACAACTGGCAAAATGTCTGCGCGGCCGCGACGGCAGTCTGGCAAATCACTCAAGATGTTGAAGCCTTGCGATCAGTGCTAACCAGCTTCAGTGGGCTGCCGTTTCGCATTGAGCTACGACGCACCGTTAACGGTATTCACTACTATAACGATTCGTTCGCTACCGGCCCTGCGTCAAGCGCAGCAGCTATTACTGCGATTCCAGGCCCTAAAGTGATGATCATAGGAGGCTACGAGCGTGGGCTTGATCTAGGGGAGCTCATTCAAGGTATCGAAAAAGAAAGCGTAAATATCCGAAAAATTCTTCTGATTGGAGCATCCAAGGAGCGTGTGGCGGAGGGACTCACAAAGGCCGGAATCAGTAATTTTGTGCTGAGCGAAGCAAACAATATGCCTGCAATTGTTGCGGAGGCCACTGATCTTGCACAATCCGGAGATTCAGTTGTGCTTTCACCTGGGTTTGCGAGTTTTGACATGTTTAAGAACTTCGAGGAACGAGGCAAGCATTTTAATGAGGCTGTTGAGCGTTTATGAGCCGTTCTTCGATATTTGTATTTAAGCGGTACTCATTTAACCGTTCCGCTCGTGAACTGAAGTGCGTCTACAGCTACGAAGACGGTCCCGAATTTCATGAGATTTACACGTTTAATTTTGATTTCGTAGATTATGACGAGGCTGTGCTGGATCGTGCGTTGCAGCTCCTATTTTTTATGGCTGGCGTGTCTTACTATAAAGTTTTTGTGCCTGATCAAATTCGCGTAGAGAGCGGCCTACTGGACCGCGAAACTGCTGATTTCTTAGATAAGACCTACCAGCGTGGCCTCGGTGAATTCTTTTATGTAAACAATTTGGATCCCCGGACACCAGTGAATTTTCTAGTCAATAGCGATTCCTTGCCAGAGCTTACTGTTCAATCAGGTACCGGTAAGCTTGTGGGTATCGGCGGCGGCAAAGATTCACTAGTAAGCGTCGACATTTTGCAACGCGCTGAGACACCATTTACCACTTGGAGCCTTAACCACCGGCCCCAGCTGGGTCCACTTGTTGAGCATATCGGGAGCCAGCACCTCTGGGTAGAACGCGCTTGGGATAAACAATTACTCGATCTCAAGGACAATTCTGAGGCTTATAACGGTCATGTTCCTATATCGGCTATTTTTGCATGTGTTGGTACTGTGGTAGCTATTTTGAGCGGCCAGCGTGACGCAATTGTGTCTAACGAAAGTTCAGCCAGTGAGCCAACGTTGCGCTATCAGGGTATCGCCATAAACCACCAGTACTCTAAATCATTAGAATTCGAGCAGGATTTTCAGGCTGTACTTCGGCATAATTTTGGTGACTCAGTACGTTACTACTCTCTGTTAAGACCGTTTAGCGAGCTGCATATTGCCGAGCGGTTCGCGCGCATCTTTGACATGTATCATGACGTGTTTAGCTCATGCAACCGGGCATTTACACACGACAGCCATTCGCTTTTTTGGGATGGCA
>DASVMD010000039.1:0-7412 GCA_036384495.1 Saccharimonadales bacterium (SeqCode) | reverse complement strand
CAGCCGCACCTGATGCGAGCCAATAATAGTCTTAGTGTAGGCTGCTGTGGCGGGTCCATAGCACTGCACGGGTGTGTTTGGTTTATGCGTTTCCGGCGTATCGACGCCTACAAACCGTACTTTTTCGACCTTGCCGTTCATGTTTACGGCAATGGTGTCGCCATCTACGAAGTGAGCAATAGTGTACAGTCCGGGCTGGTTAACTTCTGCGACTTGCCCGGCTGAACCGAACCACCCTTGCTGCAAACCGTATGTCAAAACCACGACCAGTACAGTTAAAGCGGTCACCAAATGTTTTTTGCGAAGCCGAAACGTCATGCCCCTAGCCTAACGCGGCCAGCGAAGATTCGTCAAAGTTCGTACCATCAATTTTAAGAACTTTTTCAGATTCGGTGGGCGGCTCCAGTTTGCGAGCAATGTCGTCGAACTGCGATTCGCTCATGACAAAATCGTAGCCGTTGCGGGCAACTTGACTGTGTACTGCTCGCTGCTTGGCGATGTCGAGAGGTGTATCAACCCAAACAATAATCGTTTCGGCGCCGTGTTTGTCGGCAATGTCGCGCAGCTTTTGTCGATCAGCAGCGTAGTTAAAATTGGTGTCAAACACCACACTCCGGCCCTGTTGTAACAGATAGTCGGTGGCATCGTTGAGTTGCCGGTACAGCGCTGTACTCTCCTCTATTGAGTGCGTTGGTTTGGGGAATAATTTATGGCGCTCTACATCGGCCCACAGGTGCTTGGCGCCGGTTTGCTTGGCGATCGCCTGGGCAATGGTGGTTTTGCCCGCACCAGGGTAGCCGACAAACAGATACAATGTTGGTTTGCTCATCAGGTCTATGATAGCAGAAAAACCGCAAGCGCTTCACGCTGAATAGTTGTGTAATATAATGGAAAATGGTAAAATAATAATCCCATGCAAGCCTATGAAGCAGCTCCGTTTATAGATGTAAGTTATCTGGACGCTGAAGAATTACGTGAAGATGTGCGCCAGTTTGACTTTAGGGCGCACGACATCCACGCTGTCACTATAGGCTTAGTACCGCAGGTGGTGGCCCGAGCTCGAACCGCTATGCAGTACGCCGAATCGCACCGCGGTTTTAAAGTCGGCGCCGCCGGAGTTTTCTACAAAACAGATCCTAACGATCCGCAAATCGCCATCTATACGTCCTGGAATTTTAAGGCCAAAATCGCCGAAGACGATCGTCATGAAACAGATGTCGACGATGTACCCAAGCTCTGCGCCGAAACCGATATGTTAATTCGAGCCGACAACGACGGCATGGAGCGAACTCCATTTATTGCAGTGGCTGCCACCTTTAGGCCGGACAGAATTGCCGGCGTTATGGGCGTGCAAGCGGCTATGCTGCACCCCTGTAGAGACGTCTGCCAACCTCAAATCCGCAAAAATCCTCTAACGGATAACTCCACTATCGTTATGTCGGTAGCATCAGGGCACGATAATTGCCAGATCCAAACGGCTAAGGAGCTACTGGACCGCTACGGGGATTTTGAAAAATACGGCATATTCGAAGACGCCCCCGTACAGCGCTATTCGCCCCACGACTATCCAGATAAGCGAGCTGCCTACAATCGTGCCGTTCGTAAGGCCAGAGTCGGTGGCAATGTCTACAATATTGATCCCCGAAGAGAGATCAAGCGCCGCGAGTTAGCTGCCCTGGCCCTCAAAGCTGCCTAAAAATCGATACCTTTATTGGCCAAAAACTTATCATCGAAATGGTGCTTGATTTTCTTCATCTCGGTAGCGATATCAACGTATGTAAGGAGTTCCGGCGGAAAGTTGCGACCGGTGAAACAGAGGGAGGTTTTGGGGCTGCGAGCCTCTAGCAGGTCCTGCAGCTGCTTTGCGGTAAGGAGGCCGTCATTGACAGCGTTATTGATCTCGTCACAGATCACCAGGTCGAATTCGCCACTTTTGGCGCATTTCAGGGCTTCCTGATAGGTTTCCAGCGCCGCCGCACGATGCTGCTCATCTGTTACGTGCCCCTCGCTCAACTCGCCGGCCTGGTAAAACCCCTTCCCGCCCTTGTAAAAGTGCAGCTGATCTTTGTATAGCGGCTGGATATCGCGAATAAACACGTGTTCACTGACGCCCCAATACTTAATAAACTGAATAAAAGCCACATTCCAGCGATTTCCCAGGGCGCGCACCATCAGCCCTAAAGAGGCAGTCGTTTTACCCTTACTGTCACCGGTGTACACGATTACCACCGATTCTTTGTTCTTAAAATCTTCAAAAGCCATGATTATATGGTACTATATCTCTGACTAAAAGGACCCAAGATGAGTAAAGAACTTGCAATTATGCGTCAGCCCGGGGCTGATCTAGATGCGTTGCTATTACGCGAGCCAGCAGGAATGCGTGCTAACGGTGTTCATGCTGTGATTGGCCCGTATCTTATCAGGGGTAATGAACCCTCCTACGGAGATGGATTTCAAAAGAACCACGTATTTTTAGACCAGTCAGTGAAAACACCAGGTCGGCTAAGACAACTTGGTAGTCGGCTACTGATTGCCTCTGGGGCGCCATATCAGAATGGTGGCTACCCACCCTTCTTCTAGGCCAGTTTGTGCGCTTTGAGCGAAGCGTCAATTTTTGGCCGGTCAAAGCCCACGATGATATCACCGTCGATATCAATGACTGGAATACCGCGTTGTTGCGACTTGCTTACGGCCTCCGCGCCGGCCTCAGGGTCCTGCTCAACATCTTTTTTGGTGTATTTGACGCCGAGTTTGTCTAGGTACTCCATAGCCGCATGGCAGAACGCGCACCAGCTGGCGCTATATACGATAACAGATGAATCTTTCATACTTCTATTGTAGCACTTATTGCAATACTATACAAAGTAAAGTGGCAAAAATTTTACTATCGGGCTGGCGAAAGTAGGATAAAATCCTACTTTGCCGCACACCTATGGTCAATTGCAAGGCGCAAAGCCGCCCAGCTCTTGCGTGAGATAGATCACAGATGGTATACTATAAGAAATGAAGCAGACGAAAGCGCCCCGAACGACGCCATCGCCCGACCTCGGTGGGAATAGTAAGAGCCCAAACGCAGTTTTTGTCAGCATGGCTCTGGATATGAGCTGGAAGCTGGCCATTGTTGTGCTGGTGCCGATTATCGGCGGTTTTAAGCTCGACGATGCTCTTGACACCACACCCCTGTTAACAATAACCGGTTTCATCTTGGCCATGGGCGGTATGGCGCTAGTTATGTGGCAGACCATGCAGATCGCTAATACTATGCCCGTAGCAAAGAAGGAGAAGCACTCATGATCGCGGGTTTACTGCAGCGCTTTGCCGATGACGGCCCTACCGTACACGTCGCCCCGGGCGAGGTGTTCCATATTGGCGGCGTCACCATTACCAACTCCATCTTGTATGGCTGGATTGCGGCGCTAGTTATTATTACTCTGCTCGTGTGGGTTGCCCGCCGCGTAACCGTTAAGCCGCAGGGCGGCATCATCCAATTTATTGAGGTTGGCGTCGATTTTATTAGCAATCTGGTCGAAAACGCGTTTGACGACAAAAAAATCGGCCGCAAATACGTGCCTTACTTCGTAACTATTTTCTTCTTTATTATGCTCAACAACTGGCTTGGGCTGCTGCCGTTCGTGGGCGAGGGTATCCAGTCGCACGATAATCCGCTGCTCCGTCCCTTCACCGGCGATCTCAACGGCACGCTGGCCATCGGCGCCTTTACGATGATTTTTGTCTACGCCTCGTCTATTCGCGAATCGGGCGGTCCTATCAAGTACCTACGCCACTTTTTCATCGGCAGCCCAAAGAATCCGCTGTACTTTATTATCGGCGTGCTCGAAATGTTTACCGATCTTACCCGCGTCATTAGCCTGTCGCTTCGACTTTTCCTGAACGTAACCATCGGTGAAATCCTAATCGCCGTGTTTGCCTACCTTGGCCATATTGCGGCCTCTGTTACCGCCCTACCGTTCACCCTGTTGGAAATCTTCGTAGGTGCCCTGCAAGCCTACATCTTCGTTATTCTGAGTACCATGTACCTGGCTATCGCCGTCAACCACGCAAGTGAGCACGCTCACGACAGCGACTTGACCGAAGATGGTGTTCCTGAAACAATAGGAGTACAGAAGGCCGGGAGTGCGCATGGTCAAGCTTAAATCAAGTAATGTAAGGAGTAATTAATAATGGCAATTATTGCAGACGCAGTAAACACAGCAATCATCGGTAAAGGTCTTATGATCGGCGGCGGTTTTATTGGCCCAGCTATTGGTATCGGCCTCATTGGCGGTAACTATATGCAGGCCGTTGGTCGCAATCCAGAAGCAGCAAAGTTCTTGGGTCAGGCGCTGATCTTCGTGGCTCTCGCTGAGCTGTTTGGTCTTTTGGCCTTCGCATCAATCTTCATCGTTAAATAAGGAATTTTGACAGAAGCATGTTGCAACATTTAACTACATTTGGAGACAGTTCCTCGTCCGGGCTCGGTGCTTTGGGTATTGATGGCACGGCCTTTCTGATTCAGTTGGTCACTTTTGTGCTGGCCTACCTGGTGCTGCGCCGTTACGCCTTTGGCCCGATCATTAAGGTGCTGCGCGAACGTCGCGAAACTATTGAGAGCGGCGTGAAGCTCGGCGAAGAAATGCAGCGCGAGCGCGCCAAGCTCGAAGAGCAAGTCGAAAAGGCGCTCCACGAAGCCCGCGTGCAGGCCGACAGCATCATCGCTGGCGCTCAAGAATCAGCTCGTGAGGCTATTCGCGAAGCCGAAGACAAAGCCCGCGACAAAGCCGCTGGTATCTTAAAAGAAGCTGAGGGCCGCATCGTAACCGATACCGCCCGCGCCCGCCAAAAGCTCGAAAAGGAGCTGGTTGGGCTGGTATCTGACGCTACCGAAGCCATCATCAAAGAAAAGGTTGACGCTAAGAAGGACGTTGAGCTGATCGAGCGCGTCCTCAAGGAGCGAGCGATCTCATGAAACAACCGCGCACCCAGCTAGCTCGCACGATTGCCGACACCACCCTTAAAAAAGGTGTGTCCAAGAAGTACGCCCAAGAAATTGCGGCCTATCTGTTGACCGAGGGCCGCGTGCAAGAGCTGGACTCGCTGCTGCGCGACGTGCAGGCCGATTGGGCTGAGGCTGGGCAAGTAGAAGTTATTGCTACCAGCGCGCATCCGCTGACCGCTCAGATCAAAACCACCATTACCAAGCAGATTAAGCAGCTGTATCCGGAGGCTAAAAACATCATCATTACCGAAGTACATAATCCTGAGGTGATTGGCGGTGTACGGGTCAGCCTGGCTAATCAGCAGCTCGATTTGAGCATAGAAGCGCAGTTGAACAGATTTAAACAGTTAACCACCCAAGGAAAGGAGTAAGATGGCTGAACTATCGATTACCGAATTATCAGATGACATTCGCGCGGCGATTGCCGAACTCAAACAGCGTCCCGAAATAGAAAATGTAGGCGTGGTAACTCGCGTTGGTGACGGCGTGGCCTGGATTTACGGTCTCAGCGGTGCCGGCTACAACGAAATGTTGGAAATCGACGGCATTGATGGCCAAAAAGTCACCGCTTTTGCCCTGAACTTGGGTCAAGAAGAGATCGGTGCTGTGCTTTTGGGCGAAGATACCGCTGTTAAGGCCGGTGCCAAAGTGCGCTTGAGCGGTAAAGTGCTAGAAGTGCCAGTTGGCCCAGAGCTCGTTGGCCGCGTGGTTGATCCATTGGGCAACCCGCTCGATGGTGGCCCCGCGCTCAAAACCAAGCAAACCAGCCGCGTAGAGCGCCCCGCCCCCGGCGTTTTGGCTCGTAAAAGCGTCCACGAACCAATGATGACCGGTCTGATGGCCATTGACGCCATCGTGCCGATCGGCCGTGGCCAGCGTGAGTTGATCATTGGCGACCGCCAAACCGGTAAAACCGCGATCGCCGTTGATACCATGGTTAACCAGGCCAAGCAGAAAACAGGGGTGATTAACGTCTATGTGGCCATCGGTCAAAAACTGTCTAAAGTTGCTGCCTTACAGGAGCGCCTCAAGCGCGAAGGTGTTATGGATCAGACTATTATCGTGGCTACCGGTCCATCTGATCCCGCCGCTATGCTCTACTTGGCACCGTATGCTGGTGCCGCCATGGGCGAATACTTCCGTGATAATAAGCAGCACGCCCTGATTATCTATGATGATCTTACCAAGCACGCTGCCGCGTATCGCCAGATGTCGCTACTACTTCGCCGCCCACCGGGCCGTGAGGCCTATCCTGGCGATGTGTTCTACTTGCACTCCCGCTTGCTCGAACGTGCCGCTAAACTATCCGACGAGCTCGGCGGTGGTTCATTAACTGCCTTGCCGATCATCGAAACCCAGGCTGGCGATATTTCCGCCTACATTCCAACCAACGTGATTTCCATTACCGACGGTCAGATTTTCTTGGAGACCAATCTGTTCTACCAGGGTATCCGACCGGCTATTTCGGTTGGTTTGTCGGTGTCACGTGTGGGTGGTTCGGCTCAAACCAAGGCTATTAAAGCTGTCGGTGGTTCGCTTAAGCTGGAACTGGCACAGTTCCGCGAATTAGCGGCCTTTAGTCAGTTCTCTACCGATCTTGATCCTGAAACCCGCCAAACTATTGAGCGCGGCCAGCGCTTGACCGAGTTGTTGAAGCAGTCGCAATTCGCACCGTACGCCATCTGGGAAATGTACGCTAGCCTGTACGCTGCCGGCCAAGGTGCGTTCGATGCCATCCCGGTCGAAAAGGTCAAGCCAGCCGAAGAAGCCCTGCACCGCGAACTCAAGAGCAAACACGCCAAACTGGTCGAAGCCCTCAATACCGGTAGCAAGCCCACCGACGAGCAGAACGCTCAACTGCTTAAAGTCGCCATCTCCATCACCGAAACCTATAAGCCTGCCAAGAAAGCAGCCAAGGAGTAAGGCAACTAGATGGCTAGCCGGATCACCCTCAAGCGACGGATTTCGTCCATTAGCGGCACGCGCCAGATTACCAAGGCCATGGAGTTGGTCTCGGCTTCCAAGTTGCGCCGGGCGCAGGAATACGCCCAAAAGAGCCGTGACTACCGTGATTTAGCCTATGATCTGTTGCAGCGCCTCAATGCCATGAGCGAAGTTGAGCGCCAGCCGCTGTTTCAGCGGCGCACCGTTAAAAATCGCCTGTACATTGTGGTTACCAGCAACACCGGTCTGGCCGGTGCCTATAATGCCAACACCTTAAAATTGCTTACTCAAGGCCTCAGGCGGGACGAAAACGATAAGGTTAAAAGCCACGTCATCACCATCGGTAGTAAGGGTGCGCAATTCGTGCGCCGTTTGCACGGTGTGGAACTGCTGGCGGTCTATCCGCCGTTTGGCGATCACCCTAGCGCTAACGATGTTCGCCCTATCCTCAACACCATTGTTGAGCAGTACA
>DASVMD010000038.1:0-15218 GCA_036384495.1 Saccharimonadales bacterium (SeqCode) | reverse complement strand
GATATTATCCAGCAAAGAGACTATCCAAAAGATATTGCTGGCGATGAGCTTTCTCTTAAAATTGCCAGTTATCCCGCCACTGCCCAGTATTTGGGAAGTGCACTTAGGGGCAAAGGCAACAGCGTGTGCGAACTCTGTTGCGGTGTCGGAATTAGCCTGATTGAATTTAGCAAGGTTTTTAGTACGGTAATTGGAGTAGACAATAATGCTGAGATCATCAAAGATTGTCAGCGTAACCTCGAGACGTTCGGTACCAAAAACTACGAACTACTCATCGGCGACGTAAGTTCGAGTGAGCTACTAAGCCAAATTAAGGCCGATATTGTTCTGTACGATATCCCGTATTGGAGCAATCACGGTGGAGCAATTGATGCAAAACAACGCAATCCCGATCTAAAAACAATGGTCACCAAGATTAGAGAATTAATAACTCCGCAAATCGCCATTTACGCACCGACACACATGACCTACGAGGAAATCTCATCGCAGATTGGTGATTGCGAGTATATCGAAGTCCACTTGCGCGGCAAACACGACAGAAATTTTATACTCCTAGGACCGTTGGCCAGAAAAATCGGCAAAACCAGAATCGACCTGAAATAGCATAAAACGACCCAAGCCGGTCGTTTTTTAGTATACTGAGGAGCAGATGAAACCTATCAAAACTCTCGGCAAGTCGTTTCTGAGCGCTCGACTGGAAGCACAGGTCAAAAAACTCCGCAAAGCGCACCAATTTCAGGTTATCGCCGTGGCCGGTAGCGTCGGCAAAACCTCTACGAAACTAGCTATTGCCTCCATGCTGGCCGGTCAAAAAAGAGTCCGCTTCCAAGAGGGCAACTACAACGATCGCTTGACCGTGCCGCTGATCTTTTTTGGGCAGACCGAGCCAGGGATTTTTAATGTCGCAGCTTGGCTAAAAATCTTAGGCGCTAACCGAAGAGCCATTAAGCGAGATTATCCCTACGATTACGTGGTGGTGGAGCTCGGCACCGACGGCCCCGGCCAAATGGAACAGTTCGCCTACTTGCAGCCCGATCTCGTAGTGCTGACTTCGATTGCCGACGAGCACATGGAGTACTTTAAGACGCTTGATGCCGTGGCCGCTGAGGAGCTACAGGCCGCTACGTATGCTAAAAAGTTGCTTGTTAATGCCGACGACGTTGACCCCAAATACCTCGATGGCCTAACCTATAAAAGCTATGCCGCCGCCAGCAACGCCGATTACATGATTGGCGGTCTGCAGGCCATAAAACTGGGCGTTACCAAAGCCACGTTGTCGATTCCGGGCGAGCCGTCGTTGTTTGCCGAGCTGCATATTTTGGGCAAGCAGGGTGCTAAAATCGCCTTGGCCGCGGCGGCTACGGCTCATTTGCTGGGCTTTGATGCGGCCGCGATCAGGCAGGGGATTGCCGGTCTTGAGCCGTTTGCCGGACGCATGCAAATCTTGCCGGGTATCAAAGATTCCACATTGCTTGACGATACCTACAACGCCAGCCCCATTGCCGTGAAAGCCGCGCTCGATACGCTATACGCCGCTAAGGCACCACATCGTATTGCGATTTTAGGCAGTATGAACGAGCTGGGTGAGGGCAGCGCGGCAGCTCATCAGGCTATTGGTTCGTACTGCGATCCTAAGCGTTTAGACCTGGTGGTGACCATCGGCGAGCAAGCTGGCTCGTATCTGGGGCCAGCTGCCTCCAAACAGGGGTGCGCTGTCAAGTCCTTTATCGGCCCCTACGAGGCCGGCGCCTATGTGGCTCAAAACCTCCAAACCGGCTCAATAATTTTGGCCAAAGGCTCGCAAAACGGCGTGTTTGCCGAAGAAGCCTTAAAGTCGCTGCTCAAAAATCCTGAGGACGCCCAAAAACTGGTGCGGCAATCGCCGTACTGGCTGGCCCAAAAGCAGGCGCAATTTGGCAAGCCTAGTGGTGCGCCAGCGCCAGCCGCACCAAACGATCCATCAGCTGCGGCATCGTAAGCCCACTCACGGCTGCGGCTTTGGGCAGCAGGCTTTGATCGGTCATGCCCGGTATGGTGTTGGTCTCTAGGATGTACAAGTTGCCGCCCGCATCAATCATAAAATCGGTGCGGCTAAAATCGCGGCAGCCGGCCAGTTGGTGCGCGCGCAAGGCCAGCTCCTGGGCTTTATGCTGCACGGCATCGCTGACATGCTCGGGTGGGCATAGCTCCTGCGACTGCCCGTTATATTTATTTTCGTAATCAAACTCACCACCACTTGGTGGAATGATTTCTATAACCGGTAGACACTGATCGCCGAGCACGGCTACGGTAATTTCGGCTCCCTCGACCAGTTCTTCTAAAAGCATCTTGGGGTGTTTTGCAAAAAGGGCGTGGACCGCGTCTTTATCGAGCGGTTCGGCCAGGCTGCGGATGAGCAGTGTGTCGATACTCGAACCGCCATCAAACGGCTTGAGCACAAACGGCCGCGTGATAAGCGAGGATTGCCAAAATTTGGTTTCATCGACCAGTTCCCCAGCGGGATGCGGCAGATCGTGCTCAGCTAAGAGCTGCTTATATTGCCATTTGTCAAAACACAGCGCCGAGGCTGCGGCACCTGTGCCAACATACGGAAGTCTAAATATATCGAGTTGAGTTTGCAGACTGCCATCTTCGCCGCCGGCACCGTGCAGTACGGGAAACACCACATCGTGGCCAACAAGTAGCTCTTTAGTAAGGCCGTCCGCGGGATCCAAAACGGTAACGTCGTGACTGGCTGCTTGTAGTGCCGCACTCACGGCCGCCCCGGACCGCAGCGAGACTGCTCGTTCATCCGACGTGCCGCCAGCTAAGACAATCACTGAGCTCATGCTGATAGTATACGCTCATGCTTGCATCAGGTCACGGAAAGGTTATATTGGTAGCACATGAGTGGATTAAGTACTGAGCACGGTAATTATATTGGTGTTCCGGTACCCGAAGGGTACGAACGGCCGGCTCTGGATGCTCGTTTTCATTTTCGCGAAGCCAACGGCGATAAAATCGAGGTGCATCATCCATTCCATGGGTTGACCGTTCTCGGAGATGCCAGCACTATTCGCGACCCTTCGATTGACCGTGCCGCCGTGGTGTTGTTCAAGGAAATGCCCTATCTGATAGACAGCATGAAGCTGAACCGGATCCGCCGTTTCGAAACTCGACCTTTTGCTGGCGAATATCCGCAGCTAAGTCACTGTTTTTCGCTTGGTATTTTGGCTGTTGAATTCGGCGGTGGGCCTATGGATATCCTGGATGGCCTATATAACGACGCATCGCACACGCGCAGCGGTCATCAGGATGATGATAATTACCAGGGCCATGGCCGAGAAAATTTGCACGATACCGAGCGTGCCCAGTTCCTTAAGCGAGCCGGAATCATTGAAAAATTAATTGAGGCTGAGGCCTTTCGGCGCACAGCCACCGGTGTATATGTAGGTAATACTCGGCTGGCAATTGATCAGCTGCTCAGCGAAGAAGATGTCACCGTGCGGCGATCATTTTTGAGTAACAAGCACAAAGCACGCCGCCTAGACGCCGACCGTTTCCAGTACAGCGAGGAAGAGCGATTCTTGATTCATTGGGCGGCCAACGCGGGCAAGCCCCATCCCGAACGCATACCGCGGGCGCTGGCGGAACTATCGATGCAATCGGTGGCTCGGTTAGTAGTTCCCGAAAATGATGAAGGCGAGCAGTTAGTGTTTACCAACGAGCAGGCGGCACGTAACGCGGCCGAGGATTATGTGCGCCACAATGCCGAACACTGGAACGAACCAGTACAGGATCTGGTCAATGACTTGCTCAACTTGGCCGACCGTTACTTCTTTATTTGCGACAACCCGCATGCTCAGAATTTCCAGTATTTTTATCCGCGTGACTATTTGCACACCTCAGCTTCGCTAATGTATGAGCAGCTGACACTTGTTGCCAAAGAAGACCCCGCCATGGCCTGGTTTTTGGACACGGCCGAAGCCATTGCTGCCGATCAGCGCCCTAAAGCGCTCTCCTATTACGATGGCACGGCCGTTTACGCCGGACCTCAACCACCAGACGGTATCAAGTTAAGCCGAATCGATGTTCCTGACCGCCAAAACGCTCACTTCGGGATTACCGATGAAGCGTTTGTCATTCAGCTGCCGCATGGTCGAAAGCGCACCATTGATCCTCGAGTTTTAGACAGCAGTGGCAGATCACGTCCACTAAGCCAGATCTACCCCAAGTTTCAGGCCTGGGCAGACGAGCGCAGCCAATGGGTAGGCGATTACGAAGCACATATAACAATCTCTGATCTGGAGATGCGCTCAACGCTCGCAGTTGCCCTACAGAGAATTAAAGAAGAGTGGCCAAAATTACTGCAGGCTAGACCTGCTATGCCGCCCAAAGAGCTCCAGCGCACTATTGCCGACGCCAACGAGTATGTTCGTAGGTACGGACGGATCAGGTAGTAGCTAAAATTGCTTCGCTGACCTCTGTTTTTCTGATATAATATGCCCAATGCAACGCTTTAATCCGAACGAAATCGAGCCAAAATGGCAAAAAATCTGGGACGAAAGTGGCACCTATACCACTGATCTAACCAGCGATAAGCCCAAATATATCGCCATGAGCATGTTCAACTACCCCAGTGGCGCCGGTATTCATATTGGGCACGCTATGAACTACACCATCAGCGACGTTAAAGCCCGGTTTAAGCGCCAACAAGGCTT
The DNA here is from genome assembly GCA_036384495.1 of Saccharimonadales bacterium (SeqCode). Taxonomy (GTDB): domain Bacteria; phylum Patescibacteriota; class Saccharimonadia; order Saccharimonadales; family UBA4665; genus JAQGHB01. The sequence goes on along the minus strand of DASVMD010000038.1, from coordinate 10,518 downwards.
CGAAAGTTATCATCCCGTAGGCTGGGACGCGTTTGGTTTGCCAGCCGAAAACTACGCCATTAAAGCTGGCGTTTCGCCCCAAGAGAGCATGGCAAACATCATTCCGGGCTACCATAAGCAGTACAAAGCCATGGGCTGGAGCAACGACTGGGAAAAAGAAATCGCCACCCACCTGCCGGAGTACTACAAGTGGACGCAGTGGATTTTTGCCCAGATGTACAAGAATGGTTTGGCCTACCAGGATTCTCGCATGCAGTGGTGGTGCGCTATCGATAATACCGTGCTTGCTAACGAGCAAATCGTGGATGGCAAATGCTGGCGACATGACGGCCCCGACGATCCTCTCGTTGAGAAGAAAGAAATCAAACAGTGGTTTTTCAAAATTACCGAATACGCCGATGAGCTTTTGGATGCGATTGACGAACTGGATTGGACCGAAAGCGTCAAACTGGCACAGAAAAACTGGATTGGCCGTTCCGAAGGGATTGTGTACAAAAACAAGGTTCGTGACACTGACCTGGAAATTGAGTCTTTCTCGGCGCACTTCGAAGCCTTCACGGCCAACACCTTTGTGGCTATCGCACCGGATCATCCTTTCCTAGAAACCCTCCTTGAAGGAGTCGAAAGCAAAGACAAGATCATGGCGGCTGCTCAAGAAATGGTGCGCAAACGCGACAAGGAAGGGCCAAAAGCCCTCGGCGAAACCGAAGGTATTTTTACTGAACGATATGCCATAGATGCCTTTGGTGACGAAGACCTGCCTATATGGATAGCAAGTTACGCTATTGCCGACTACGGAACCGGCATTGTGCTTTGTTCCGCGCATGATGAACGCGACTTTGAATTTGCCAAGAAATACAATATTCGCTTAAAGCCAACGATGGTGCCAGAAGACCCAGTCGAAGCCGAGAAAGTCCGCGCACTTGAGTACTGCTTCACCGATATGGATCATGGTGTGCTGGTCGAGCCTGCCGAATTTGCTGGTAAAAATGCCGCTAAAAGCCGCCAAGAAATTGCCGATTATCTGGAGTCTAAGAACATAGCTCGTAAGCAGATTAGCTACAAAATGCGCGACTGGAGTGTCAGTCGTCAACGCTATTGGGGTGCACCAATCCCGATCATCTACTGCCCAGATTGTGGCCCGCAATTGGTCCCGGATGAGCAGTTGCCAGTGGTGTTGCCAGAACTCGACGACTTCCAGCCCAGTGGTGATGGCCGGAGCGCGCTGGCGCGAGCTAAAGACTGGCTGGTAGCTGACTGCCCTAAGTGTGGTGGCAAGGGCGAGCGCGAAACCGACACCCTAGACACCTATATCTGTAGCAGTTGGTATATGTATCGTTTCTTCGACCCCCATAACCAGCAAAAGATATTTGACAGCGACATTGTCAATAAATGGGCGCCAATCGACTTTTATAACGGCGGCGACCACGCCACGGCGCATCTGTTATATGCCCGATTTATCGTACGATTCTTTAGCAAAATTGGCCTCGTGAAAGAGCCCGAACCATTCAAGCAAATGCTCTTCAACGGCAAGGTCACGGCCGCTGACGGCACAATGTTCTCAAAATCAAAGGGAACAGGTATCGACCCCTTGGAAATCATCAACAGCGGCTACGGCGCGGATGCTCTGCGTACGTACTTGATGTTCGCCTCACCACTAGAGCTGCAGTCTCGGTGGGATCCTCAGGGTGTTCCGGGTAGCCACCGCTTCCTTTCTCGGGTGTGGAATCTCGTAGGTGAATATAACGAAGCGCCGGACATCGATCTGTCTGACGATGCTCAGCGCGATATTAACCGCGCCACGCACACCATGATCAAAAAAATGACCGAAGATATTGAGCACAATCGATACAACACCGCGATTGCTGCCGCTATGACCTGTGTGAACGACCTATACAAGCTAAAAACTGATCAATTTGGCAAGCACCCCGTTTGGCAACAGGCACTTCAAAGCTTAGTAGCGTGTATTGGGCCTTTTGCGCCACACACCGCCGAAGAGCTGTGGCACCAACTCGGCCACTCAACCACCGTCAACAAAGACAGCTGGCCAGATTTCGATGAAAAATACCTCGTGCAGGACACTATTACAATCGCTATCCAAATAATGGGCAAAGTCCGTGGCGAAATCCAGGTTGCTGCCGATGCCTCGGAAGAAGAAATTGTAGAGGCAGCCAAAGCTAATGAGCGTGCTAAAGCCTATCTTGAGAGCAAGGATGTCCGCAAAACTATATATGTCCCAGGTAAGTTGGTTAACTTTGTTCTATAAAGAACGATTATTGTCTAACACATCTCTTGCCGCCAAGCCTAAACCTAATCCGCCCGCGATTGTGAGAACAGCACCACCTAGTTCAATGATAGCATCTGAGAAATTAGTCTCAATCTTTTCCTGGCATCTTTTCTCATCGGCGTGAGGTAAGTGGGCTATGATGCAGTCAGCTTGCTGGGAAGCATGTCTATCTAAGACATCAAAACTTACTGCATACATACCGAGCCCGCCGGCTATAGTTACGGCGCTTACCATTAATTTCTCACGTATTCTAGCCATCAGAGTTACTCCTTAGATATTTTAATATTTTTAACACAGAATGCCACATATTTGCAAACTTCCCTTGAGAAGTAGTCTAAAATTTGCTAGAATAGAGCTAATTGTAAACAAAGTAACGAAAAGGATCTTCCTACATGGGTAAGCCCAAAAAGCGAACAAGTCCCCGAAAGACCGGCACGCGCCGAAGCCACTTGGTGCTCAAATTGGCTCGCAAAGTCAATGCTAAGTCTCCGGTCAAAGTACGTACCACCGTCCGTGAATCCGCAAAAAAAGTCGCCTAGACTTCGCTAACTTAACAAGGAAATTACCAATATGGCCTCAAACCGACACCTTGGTCGAATCATAGCCCTCCAGACTCTGTATGAGCAGGAGATGCGCTTTGATGCCGATGATCGGGACTTTGATGTGGCCGCGGTTCTGGACCGCAACATCGCTCGTTACAAGCAAATGGTGGACGATATTGCGTTCATCAAGCAACTTGTTGATGGGGTCACCGCGCAAGCAGCAGAACTCGACGCCAAGCTGCAGCCAGTCGCCCCAGAATGGCCGATTGACCAGATTGCTCGAATGGATCGTTTAGTGCTCCGAATGGGCCTGTACGAGCTCGAAAACGAATCAGATGTACCGCCTAAAGTTGTTATTAACGAAGCTGTCGAACTGGCCAAAGCATTCGGTGGCGATAATTCGTCTAAGTTTGTGAATGGCGTGTTGGGCACCTTGCTGCGCGAACGCGAGGGCGGCGAGGAATCCGAAAAACCTGCCAAAAAAGCCCCTAAAAAGAAGGCGGCTTAGATGGTAAAACGCCCAAATCTCGGTAAAGGCTTCAAGAAGTTAGTTACCCGAAAACCAGTAATCGACGAAGTCGTGCGCGAGACTACCTCTGGCGGCATCGTCTTCCGTAAGGATAAAAACGGCAAAACCGAAATCCTGCTCATTCAAGATGCCAAGAACCGCTGGACAATTCCAAAAGGTCACGTTGAGCCAGGCGAAGAGCCAAAACAGACTGCCGAGCGCGAAATCCGCGAAGAAACCGGCCTGCAAGAAATGAAAGTCTACAGCTGGCTGGGTAAGGTCAATTTCCGTTATCGCCGCGCCCACACGCTGGTACTCATGACCATGCATATCTATCTGGTGGAGGGCCGCGGCGACACCGATAAGCTGGAGGGCGAAGACTGGCTGACGGACATCAAATGGATGCCGGCCACCGACGCTGTTGATAAAATCGCCTACGACGACATCGGCAAGCTGATTTTGGTTGGCATGAAAAAGATCCGCGAGGGGAAATTATAAGATGGACACCAGCGCTTACCAGGCTTTTGCCCAAGAAAAACTGCACGTAACCTTTAACGACATTGAGCTACTGCTCACGGCTTTCACGCACCGGTCGTATCTGAACGAGCATAAAAAGACCGTCAAAGCCCACAACGAACGCCTGGAGTTCCTGGGCGATGCCGTGCTGGAGCTAGTGGTTACCGAATATCTGTACAGCAATTATGACGATCCCGAAGGCATTCTGACCAACTGGCGCAGCAGCTTGGTACGCACCGAAAGTATTGGCGCGGCCGCTGCTAAGTTTGGCTTTGAGCCATTGCTGCGCCTCAGTCGCGGTGAAAAACGGGGCAGCGAGCGCGCTCGGGCCCAGATTTTGGCTAACAGCTTTGAGGCTGTGGTCGGTGCATTGTACCTAGACCAAGGCTACGAAGCCGCCAAAACTTTTATTACCGAAAGCATCCTCAGTACTTTCAATGACATTCTCAAAACCGGCTCCTGGATGGATCCCAAATCGCACCTACAGGAGCTAGCCCAAAGCCAAGAATCTGCCACACCGGTTTACAAAGTGATGAACGAAGACGGCCCCGACCACGACAAAACATTCACCGTCGGTGTCTTTGTAAATAACAACCTTCGCGGCCAAGGCAACGGCCCCAGCAAGCAGCACGCTCAGCAAAAAGCCGCCGAAGCGGCGCTGAAATTTTATCAAAATAAGTAGCTGTCTCTTTTTCGACCTGAACTTCCCAGGTCTCGTCAGCGGCTAAGCCGGAAAGAGATGCCATGGACCGGAAAAGTATAATTTGCGGGGGGACAATAGTCTGGCAGGACTATCATCGGGCAAATTATATTTTCCGGCACAGACGACGGTAAGCGAACGGCCCCCTCAGGCGCTCAAGCTTCCGTCCCATGTTCGGGTCTGTGTTGTAAGGTCTCTGGTGAAGTCGTTACTTCAGCGCGTCGGACAGCTTGAAGGAGCCCAACAAGTAGAAGATGGGTCCTGCCATCCAGTAGGTCCACATGGTGTCCAGCGTTGGGTTGTAGACAGCACTGCCATAGACGGCAGCAAAGAACCAGAGCGCGAAACTTAGCGTCATCGCGGCAACGAACAAGATCTTGTTCGTACTTGAGAGCTGCTTCTGCCGCTGCTTGATGATGCTACTGACACTCGGAATTCCGAACGCCGGGCTCAGGGCCAACCCCATCATGAAGAACACGATGTAGTCACTGGTGTGCAGGACTGCCATGACTTGCATCTAGCACTTTCCTTTCCTCACAAGAAAACAGTACGTTTTCTATATATCATATTATAACTTATTAATATAAATATATCAAATATCTAGCTAGTGAGATAGCTAGTTGAATGCTGGTTTGACAACAGAGGCGGTAATCTGTACAATAGGGTGATTGTCTTTATAAACTTTTAATAGATAGAGACTAAGGAGATTTAATAAATGCTAGTTATCCGCATGCAACGTACAGGCCGCAAAGGCCACGCCATGTTCCGCGTTGTCGTTCAAGACTCACGCCGGACCCCGACCAGCGGCAAAATTGTCGCTCAGTTGGGACATTACGATCCTCACGCTAAAACCGTGAGCATCGACAAAGAAAAAGCCACCCACTTTTTAACGCACGGTGCACAGCCATCCGAGCGCGTTGCTCGTTTGCTCAAAGCCGAAGGTGTTAAGTTGCCTGATTGGGTCAAGCTTCCCGGTAATAAAGAACGCACGGTTCGTAATGCCGACAAGCGTCGCAGCACGGCTCCAGCTCCAGAAGTTGAAGAAGCTCCGGCTGAGCCCGAAGCCGCTCCTGAGGCTCCAGCCGAAGAAGTCGCCGAAGCCCCGGCTGCCGAGGCTGAAACTCCTGCAGAAGAGCCAGCCGAAGCCTAGTTTTACCGGCAACGGCGAAAAATTTCACAAACCGACACCTGATTCTTGCTATAATTAATAGCATTACCACAAACCTAACCGAGGAGTCTGCCACCATGAGTGATATTGACCAACAGTTCATTGAGTATGTCGTAAAGTCCTTGGTTGGGAAGCCGGACGCCGTCCATGTCGACCGCCGAATCGACGAAAAGGGCGTGCTCTTGGAGCTCACCGTCGACCCCGAAGACCTCGGCCGCGTCATCGGTAAGCGTGGCGCCACCGCTCAATCGCTACGCACCTTGCTGCGTGCCTTAGGCACCAAGAACGATGCTCGCTACAATCTCAAAATCGTCGATAACGGCGTGGGCGACTATGCCCATAACGATAATGCTACTAGCGCGCCGGCTGCCACCACTGACGACGATGCCGCAGACGACATCACCGAAGTTGCCGAAACCACACCCGAAGAGCCGGCAGCCGAAGAAGCTGAGACCAGCGATCGCCTCAAAAAAGCCCGCGCTGAGCTGGCTGATCTCGACGATCTCGATGTCTAAATCTTGAACCGACCACGCTTTTAGGCTATACTCAGCATTAGTCACTGCGACGAAATTTCAAAATCAAAACAAGCTCATGCGAGCCATCGTACCAAAAGTACAATGGGAGCTTTATGTGACAAAATAACCCCTCAAGTAGGGGTTATTTTGGTTTTAAGGTAAAATGTAACAGATGAAGATTCAGATTATTACGCTATTCCCGGAAATGTTCACTGGCGTGTTCGGCAATTCCATGCTCTGGAAAGCCCAAGACAAGCAGATCGTGTCATACGAATGTATTGATTTGCGCCAGTTTGGACTAGGCCCGCGCAAGCAGGTTGATGATACGCCATATGGCGGCGGCGATGGCATGCTACTCAAGCCCGAACCCTTAGTGGCGGCTATCGAACAAGCCAAAGCAAACGACCCGACTGCTCGAGTGCTGCTGCCCACGCCACGGGGCAAGCTGTATAAGCAATCTGAGGCTAAAAAACTAGCCGTCGCCGAGCAAGGCCTGATTATTATCTGCCCACGATACGAAGGCTACGACGAGCGCATTACCAAGTGGGTCGACCAGTCGTACCGAATCGGCAACTACGTGCTCACCGGCGGTGAGCTGGCAGCCATGGTTATTGTGGATTCGGTGGTAAGGCTGCTGCCTGGTGTGTTGGGCGGTGAGACGTCGGCGGACATCGAATCGTTCCAGCAGGACGATCAAACTGTGGAGTTTCCGCAGTATACCCGCCCAGAGGAGTTTCAGGGTCTCAAAGTGCCCGACGTGCTGCTCAGCGGCCATCATGCCGACATCCAGGCCTGGCGAAATTCTCACAGCCAGCCCTCAGAAGAGTAATGTAGGCTAGAAATAGAAGGAGTTTGCCCGTGCGTGTGCCGTTTATTTCAAAGCTGGTTGTGGTTCGTAAAGTTGTTAGCCCGAGCATGGCACCCAAACTCAAGCCGGGCCAGACGGTGTTAGCCACCAAATTATTCCGTAAGCTGCATCCGGGGCAGGTGGTGATTATCGAACGTAATCACAAAGAACTCATTAAGCGCATCGAGCGTATCGAGGACGACAGAGTATTCGTGATCGGTGACAACCTCGACAGCAGCATCGACAGCCGCCAATTCGGCTGGCTCAACGAAAGCGACGTCATCGCCCGCGTCTTCAAGCCCAACTTGGCCAAATAACTAGAGTTCCAAACCCTCGCCAGCAGCTTCTTGGCGGGCTTCGGCTTTGAGCGGTGTTTCTTTGAGAAAGAGTGACGTTATTAATGCCAGCACGGCGAACGGAATGGCCACTTTAAAGACGTCGGCAAACGATGCGGCAAAGGCGCTAAAGATCGTGTGCTGGACATCTGGCGGTAGCTTGCTGATACCGGCTGAACTGGTGTGACCAATGTTCTTAGCGAGGCCGGCACCGGTGCCAGGAATAGCTTGTCCAAGATGGTAGGCTAGTCGGCTGACAATAATCGCGCCAAAAATCGCCGCACCGAGCGAACTACCAATGCTCCTAAAGAACACCACCGATGATGTGGCGGTACCCAAATCTTTACGGTCAACACCGTTTTGGACGGCGAGCGTTAATACCGGCATGATCTGACCAATGCCAAGGCCCAAAATTGCCATCCAGATACCGAGTGTCACGCGGCTAGTAGTGGCCGTAATATGTGTGAACAAGAAGAAGCTAATGATCAGCAGCGTCGAGCCGATGATCGGGAAAGGGCGGTAGTGACCAAGCTTAGAAATCAAGCGGCCAGAAGTCAGCGAGGCGATCACAATGCCGAGCACCAGTGGGAACATGAGTAGGCCTGAGCGTGTGGCCGAATCGCCACGGACAATTTGCTGGTATTCGGGCAAGAAAATAATGGCGCCAAACATCACGATGCCAACGAGCAAGCTCAAGATAGTTGAGGTGCGGAAAATGCCGTTCTTAAATAATTCCAGCGGAATGATTGGCTCGCGAGCAATTTTTTCTCGCCAGATAAACAGGCCGGTGCCGATGACCGCCGTAGCGAACAAGCCAATAATTTGTGCCGAAGCCCATGGATAATCCACGCCGCCCCAAACGGTGGCCAGCAGCAAGCTAACGACGCTAATCGCCAGTAGCACGGCGCCAGGGTAATCCACCTTATGCTCGGTGCGCCTAACGGGCAGATGCAGGCGAGTGGCGATGGCGGTGAGAGCAATAGCGCCAATTGGTAGGTTTACGTAAAACACCCAGCGCCAGCTCAAATTATCGGTAAATAGGCCACCCAACAGTGGACCGATGACGCTGGAAATCGCAAATACCGCGCCAAAATAACCTTGGTAGCGACCTCTTTCGCGCGGCGGAACGATGTCGCCGATAATAGCGAAAACTAGCGTCATGAGGCCGCCAGCACCAATACCTTGGATGCCGCGAAAAACGATAAGCTGGTTCATGTTGTGGCTCAGTCCACAGAGAGCAGAACCAATTAAGAAAATAACGATTGCCGACTGAAAGACTTTTTTGCGGCCAAACATGTCGCTGATCTTGCCATACAGCGGCGTGGAAACCGCGCTGGTCAATAAGTAAGCTGTAGCCACCCAAGAATATTTGCTGAGGCCATGGAGCTCGCTGGCGATTTTAGGCAGAGCGGTGGACACAATGGTCTGGTCGAGCGCGGCTAGCAGCATAGCCAGCATGAGCGCGCTAATCACCACCATAATTTCGGCGTGGCTGCGTTCACCTTCAAGTTGTTCTGGCGCAGGGGCAGGCTTCGCCACCATTGCTTTTAGCTTGTCTACCATTGGTGTTTATCCTTTCGTGATACTGTTTTTTGCTGTTATGTCTGCGCTGTAGCGATGGAGCAGTTCAACGAACTGTCGGCGTTCTGCCGGATCCCATTCTTTGAGCACTGAGCTAATTTGCTTTTTTTGTACCGCTCGCAGTTTGTCGTTGGCTTTACGACCACGTGCCGTAATGTGCAGGGTGACGGCTCGCTTGTCCTGCGGGTCGGGAACTCGCTTTACGTACCCGAGACGCTCAAGCTCTTGCGTCTTCCGGGTGATCGACGGAGCTTCGATGCCCAACTGATTTGCCAGATCTTGCACACGGTTGCCGTCAGATTCACTGGCAATCAACGTGTGTAGGATAACTGCGCCAGGGCGGTCAATATTGATACCAGCCTCAGTCGTTATTTGAGTCCATCGTTGTGGACGTTTCATGGTCTGAAAGAATAATCGCATTGCCGTTTCCAGCGTGTCGATGTCATCTTCCAAAGCACTCATACGCGTCAGTATACATGATTACTTTAGGTAAGTAAATAGTTTTTATAAATTACAGATTGAGCAAACGATCTTTAACAGTACCGAGTAGCCCATTTACCGTTTTAGATAGATCGGTCTGGGGATTGATGCCGGCTGACTGGATGACGTTTGTTAGGGGCTTGGTTGTCCTTGGGACGGGGTTGTTGGCCGGGGCAGCACTTGGCGCTGGAGTTATTGTGGTAGCTGGCTGCGGCGAGGTAGTTGAGGGTGTAGTCGTCGTGGTATCGGCGGTGGGTTCGGGTGTAAGGGTTTGTTGTTTTTCTGGGACGGTTGTCCGGAGGGATGCGGCCGAGGAGGCAGGTGCCGTCTGTGTATTTTTAGCGTGCGTTTGGCCCGACGAGTCGGCGTTCATAAGCACAAAACTGAATGAAAAAATAAAAGCCACAGTGAGCGGGATACCGAGCAACACTGTTTGTGTATTTACAATTCGAAATAATGACCGGGTATTACTGCGTGGCAAGTGCCCTCCTTAGAAATTGAAATATTCTGTCATTATACCATTCGCCCAAGAGGCGAGTGTACGATTTCTTACATGTTTGGAGCGGTCATTTCTACTACATGCTGGCGGCTCTCGATTTTATAACCTAAGCCATGCACGGTACGGATGAGCGGCTCGGTAAACGGCTTATCGATTTTGTCGCGCAGGTACTTCATATGTACGTCGATAGTGTTGGCCCAGGGGCTTTCAGTACCGTGCCACGCATGACTACTAAGTGCGGTTCGAGTGACAACCGTGCCCGCGTGGCGCATCAGGCACTCCAAAAGCGCGAATTCTTTGCGCCGCAGTTGGATGGTTTGGCCATCGCGGGTGGCTTGATAGCTGCCGATGTCTAGAGTAAGATTGCCCACCGACAGCTTATCGCGGGGCATCAGATTGTAACTTGAGCGTTGGGCGGCGCGTATGCGGGCTTTAAGTTCGCCTAGGCTGAAAGGTTTGGTGACATAGTCGTTGGCGCCGGCGTCGAGCAGCTTAATTTTAGTCAGTACATGGCTCTCGTTGGTCAGCACAATAAGCGGC
>DASVMD010000037.1:0-4287 GCA_036384495.1 Saccharimonadales bacterium (SeqCode) | reverse complement strand
TCCACCCCTGTACGCAAGCCGCGGCCAATCAATAGTTGCAAGTGCGCCCGCACCTGATCAAAATCCGCCACGCTTCTTAGTTGCTCGTTGCTACTCATTGCCGTGCCCCCGCTTATCATCTTAATGCTAGTCCTTTTATATGAGCCGAGGCTGTAAGAATTTTCGCTTTTTGCTTCTTATGCGAACCGAAATATGATGTACTAGCTGTATGGCCTACAACAAGGTGCCTTTTGAGGGCTACCACGGAGAATACGAGAAGCAACTTGAGCGCTTGCAACCTTTGAGTGACGTGCTTATTCAGCAAGCGCTCTCTCCGCAAGGTGGAGATGCGCGTATTACTGCCTGCATGATAGCTGCGTGGCAAAAAATTCAGGATCCTGAGCAAGAAACGTTCCGCGCCATACTTATTGACGACCTTATGAATCCCAAGGCCGCCGGTTACGGCGAGCCGCGCCATGCCGCCCTCAAATTAGTACGCGCCATTCAGTCACCGCTTCTCAAAAAGGACAATCGCAAACTCTGGAATTATCCGCAAGACGCCAATCATGAGGACTTTTGGGGCCGCGCCATCGACTGGATCATAGGAGATGATATGCTGCGCAACGCCTTCAGTTACGACCTGTTTATGCGGCTGGTCAGCAGTAATAAACCGCAAAGGTACGTATCAATTCCTATCATTACCGGCATGCTCCGTGATCAACAAGGTCGCCCCGAAGAGCCATTCAACGTCTTGGATCTTGGCTGCAGCCTTAACATGGGCCTTGGCAAGCTGGCTTCTGGCTCGCCCTTCAGTCCTATTACGGTGGTAAAGGAACTGAGGAAAGACCCCGAGGAAGAAGAGACTGACGAAGAAACTACCGAACTCTTTAACCGATACGCTCGCGAATATACTTTGGGTCACGGTGTCGGAGTCGATATTGCCCTGCTTGATCGACAAGGTAAGTGGTGGGCTATGAGTAATTGCGGTTATCCGAGCGAGTGGCTGGACGACAAGCTTGAGACGGAGTTTGAATACATCCATGAAGCCGAAGATCGGCCCAATGTGGAACGCGTTTTAGGTGACATCACTAATCCCGGTTCCTTGGAATCGCAAGGGATAGAACCCAAATCATACGATGTTGTGTCTATCATGACCACAGCCTATGAAATGTCTCCACAAGATCGCGTAAGAGCCTGGCGCACTGCAGACTATTTCGTAAAAGATGATGGGCTGGTAATATCTCAAGAGTTCGGCGCAGTCAGCAAGTCTGGTGCGTTTACCCCGTTCCAGAATATGTTTGATAACCCTGGCAAATATCGCACCGCCATAAAAGATCATGCCACGCAGCAAGCACGAAAAGTGCCGAATTTACGCTGGGAAAACGGGCGCTGCAAAAAGGTGCAACTGGACGTAGGCGCCCTCGCTATGCTAGGAGCTAATCGCTAGCAAGCCGCCTTCTAACAATCTCAGCATATTGCGACATAAACTCCCGCTGTACGTCACCAATGTTGCTGGCGTACTGGAAATAGCTAAAAATTATTGCACCGCCATCACGGGCTTTGAGTGGATAGACGGCACTGTACGCAACGCCGGCACTAGCCTGATTTATCCGTGCCTGATCGGGTGTTAGAGCTGGCTCAAACAGGAACTTCCAGTCGGTAGTGTCTTGCGGGTTGCCGGTGCGGATGGCTTTGGCGATAATGTTTTCTTCGTGATTAAGCGGAATGTCGATCTGCTCGAACGGCACTGCCGATACATTGGTAGTATTCTTGGCAAGCTCAGTATTGGAGAGCGCCAAGCGCTTAATCAGACCCGACTCTTTATCGACCAGCAAAAACACCACGATTCCCAAAAACATAAACGCCGTTTCGACCCTGTGCGTGTCGAATGGCGCATTAACTATGGCTTTGTAAAGTTCGGGGTCGTTTGCTGGGCCTGCCAGCGCCTGCTCAAGCTTATCGTAGTCTATGGTTGGCGAGTCAGATGGCGACATCTATGCTTACAGCTCACCGTCTTCTACGCGCGGTAATTCCAGGGCGATAGCACCGGCATCGGAGGGGTTGATTGGGTGACGCGGCTCACGATCACCAACCTGTCGTCCATCATTTCCGTCTATAAGGCCAGCGAGTATTGGAGCAGCAGCTCTGGCTTTGTTTTCGCCAGCCATTTTGGCAATCTCGCTTGGGTCGGTTGTGTATTTTTTGGGTAGTTGAGGTTGCTCGGGCATATTCTTCTCTTATTGTTGAGGCGGCCCAGCTGGGGGTTGTTGCTGTGGGAATTGAGGTTGCTGAGGATCAAACTGTGGCGTTGGCGGAGCAGGTGCAGGCTGTGGAGCTGGCGATTGGAATGGTTGTGGCTGGGCGGGCTGCGGAGCTTCTGGCGGCGCTGCGTATGGTTGGGCAGGAGCTGGCGCATAGCCCGGCTGAAATCCAGGATCTGCCGGTGCGGCTGGGGCTGGATTTACCGGTGGCTGCTGGTAGGCAGCAGGCTGGGGTTGCTGCGGAGCTGGAGCTTGCTGCGGCATTGGTGCAGGTCCTGCAGGAGCCTGAGGAGCTGGAGCCGGCTGGCCGCCCTGCGCTACCTGTGCTGCTTGCTGCTGACTGGCCTGCAAAATCTGAGGCGCCGTCTGGGCAACTTCGGCTTTGAGCTTATCAAACTCTTCTTGGACGATATCTTTATAGTTTGGGAAGTTGGTTTCCAGCCATTTGAAGGCGCCGGCGTCGTCTTTGGCTTCAAAGTATTTTTCGAATTCATCGAGCTGCTCATTGCTCATTTGGTCCGCTAAACGGATACCGACGCGCATTTCGAGGGTTTCGTAAATGTGCTTCAGGAAGCTGTTTTTCTCGGCGTCAGGCAATGCGCCCAATCCGACTTCTTGCAGTAAACTGTTATCGATTTTCAACATAATTGTATTGTACCATCACCTTTACTGATTACAATGTGCGCTGCTTTTCTTCGCGGGTAAAGAGGTCGATATGGTCGCCCTCTTCGAGGTCGATGCGTTTGGTCGTTTTAAAGCTCATACCGCACATTTCGCCCTCAAAGACTTCTTTGGTGTCGGCCGGACCACGCTTGAGACCGGTAATTTCGACCTCGCCGAGTTCTTCGCCGCCTCGACTGACACGAGCCAGCGCTGGTGTAACCAACTTGCCTTTGGTGACTTCACCGCCGCAAATTACTTCAGTTTTCGTAGTTTTGAATATACCTTTTACGACAAGTCGACCCAAATCTGTTTCCACGATTTCGGGGCTGAGTAAATTACTGAGTTCGCTTTTAACGTCATCGATGAGTTCATAAATGACTTTATACATTCGAACACTGATTTTATCGCGGCTGGCTTGCTGGCGGCTGCTGGTGGGCAGCGTGACATTAAAACCGTATACGATCGCATGGCTGGTGTGTGCCAAATGCAAGTCATTTTCGCCGATTGGACCGACACCCGAGCCTACGACACGGACTGAAACTTCATCGGTGTCGAGGGCCTTAAGGCTGTCAATAACAGAGGTCAGCGAGCCCTGCACGTCGGCTTTAACAATAATATTGAGCTCGGTCAGCTCATTGTTGCGATTGATGAGTCGAATAAGTTCGCCGCCGCCGATTTCGGTGCGGTTACCGCCGGCTTTTTTGTCGGTTGCGGTGCTTGCCGATTGAGCGCGGGCTTCTTTTTCGTTCTTAACGGCCGTAAATTCATCACCGAATTCCGGCAATGTCTTAAAGCCCGTGATAACGACTGGCGTTGAAGGCGTAGCCACCTTGAGCGGCTTGCCGTCAGTGGTTTCTAGGTTACGAACTTTGGCGTAGCTGCCGCCAGCAACGATGAAATCACCGGTTTTAAGCTGCCCTGCTTCGACCAATGCCTGCGCGACAGGACCGCGACCCTGCTCCACATGCGCCTCGATTACCAGCCCGCGGGCCGGCACATCGATATCAGCCTTTAGTTCTTCCACATCTGTTACCAGCAGCACCATATCGAGTAGCTCCGGTATGCCCTGCTTAGTTTTAGCGGACACCGGCATAACGGTAGTGTCGCCACCCCATTCTTCGGTAAGGAGCTCGTGTTCGGACAATTCTTGCTTGAGGCGGTTGATATCAGCGCCCTCTTTGTCCATTTTATTGGCGGCTACCAAAATCTTAACGCCGGCCTTACGGGCAAAGCGGATAGCCTCGATGGTTTGCGGCTTAACGCCATCGTCGGCAGCGACAACCAAGATAACGATGTCGGTTAGCAGCGCACCGTGCTCACGGATGGCCGCAAAGGCTTCATGGCCAGGCGTATCCAAAAAAGTAATACTGCGACCGTTGTGATC
>DASVMD010000036.1:0-8701 GCA_036384495.1 Saccharimonadales bacterium (SeqCode) | reverse complement strand
TTTAGATTTATGGGCATACTTGGCATGCCGCTTGGTGATCAAAATTCAACCTGGACGGCAATGCTCAAGCTGAATGAGCGCTATACTCGGGCAATAGAACAGTGGAGCTCGCCTGACTATAGGCGACGGGAGTTTCTCCGTATGCAGAATGTTCTGGGGATAGTGACTAATGATCAGCATAAGAGAAAAATACAGTCTTCAATGAGAGAGGTGGAAAAACTGCAGGCAGGCACGGCGGTTGGTGTCCCGGCCTATCATGGCAAGCCGGTTACAAGGCCGTTTATGATGTATATGCCACCGGGCTCCTCAACGTTTATGCCCGTAAGAGAGGTGAATGATCGCGTAAAACGTACAGCTTGCCTTGATCTTGACGGTGTTCTTAATTATTTCCGGACATTACATGGCAAAGATCGCTCCATGAGCCAGCGGCGCCAGCAACTTCTAGTTATGCCGGTCGACAGGCATATTGTATCTGTAAGAAGAGGGTTATTTAGTTAAAACAAGCTCAGGATGCGTTCCAGCTCGGTGTCATCGCCGAAGGTGATTTCGAGTTTGCCGCCGTGGGCCATGCGGCGGATGTTGACGGGGGTGCCGAGGCGCTTGCTCAAGCGTTTGGTTTCGGGAGTTTCGGTGCTGGTGCGTTCGGCGGCTTTTTTGGTTTCTTTGACGCCCTGTTTGACACTGGTCACGAAGCGCTCGGCCTGGCGGACGTTCCACTCTTTTTCGATGATGGTTTTGAGCAAGTAAGCTTGGCGCTCCTCGTCGCCCTTGAGCGAGAGGATGGCGCGGGCGTGGCCTTCAACAATCTTGCCAGCGGCCAGCGCGTCGCGGGCTGCGTCTGGAAGATTCAGCAAACGAGCAATATTGCTCACCGTGGAGTTGGCTTTGCCGAGGCGCTTGGCGATTTGATCGTACGACATAGAAAATTGTTCGTGCAGGCGCTCGATGCTAACGGCTTGCTCCAGCGGGCTGAGATCGACACGCTGGACGTTTTCGATGAGCGCCAGCTCGAGTTGCTCCAGCTCCTCAGAGCTGCGAGTGATAACTGGCACGGTTTTGAGGCCCGCCAGCTGCGCGGCCCGCCATCGGCGTTCACCGGCAATCAAAGTGTATTTACCGTCTTTTACAGGGGTGACAACCAGCGGTTGCACCACGCCATACCGCTCAATGGAGATCGATAATTCATGGAGCGCTGCGTTGTCGAAATGCTTGCGCGGCTGCTGCGGATTGGGCTGCAGCGCGGCCAGCGGCACCTGCTCGATGCGATCCTCGGGGGTTAGTAGGGCATTTTTGTCGAAGTCAGAGGAAAGCAATGCCTCAAAACCGCGTCCCAGCCCTCGTTTTGCTGTCTGGCTCATATATCCTTACTATAGCATAATAGCTAGAATTTTTGGGCCTGGTTGAGCGGAAATACGCGCAAAATAAGCTGACCAACGACCTGCTTGGTTTGGATGGGGCCGAAAGCACGCGAATCGAGCGAATCGGGCCGGTTGTCGCCGCAGACAAATATTTGGTTTTTGCCAAGTGTCAGATTGATATTACCAGAGGTAGAAGGTATATTTTTGCCGTAGGCAAGGGTTTTATCGGGCTGGAAACCGTCCGGATGTTCCTTATTATATATAGTAATGACGCCACCGCTAACCACCACGCGCTCGCCTGGCAGGCCGATAACACGTTTGATAAGCTGTTTTTTATCCTGCTGGCCGAATTCGCTCAGGCCGGACTGCGTAAAGACAATAATGTTACCGCGGGCTGGAACGTACTGATGATGGGTGATGCTGGCCCAAGTTCGCGGCACTTTCCAGATGATTAGTTTGTCGGCATTTTGGAGGGTGTTTTGCATGCTGGGGCCATCGACCTGGTAGGAGCGAAAAACAAAAGTAACGATTAGGAGGGCTACCGCCAAGGCCGTCGCTAAAATGCCAACTGTAGATAAAATTTCTTTCCAGACAGGTGGATGATCATTGCTGAGCGGTGTGCCGCTACCGCTACCTGCTTTTGGCGCCACCGGCTCGACAAACTTCGGTGGAGCGGTGGCAGCGGTAGGCATTTGGCCAGGCGCTGGCTGGGGGCCGGGGCTCGGCGCGGGAGCCGGTGGACGGACAATATCATCGTTCATATAGACTTTAACTATAGCATGGCCGGAGTGGATCGCCGAGGGTTTACGCGTAAGCGGTTTGCCGTTATACTGGTAACACATTAGAGATGGATACGTCACGTTTTAAACGGCCTGAAACACAAACCCAGCGCCAAACGCCACGACAAACTTTCGCTCCGCATGCCTCTGTGCCGAAAGCTTCTTCGGGCCGTCCTGGCTCAATTGATGGCCTACGATCCGGATCACGTCAGCGGGTACCGATGCGGCCAAGTCCGTCAATTCAGCAAAAGCAACGTTTGGCTTCGCCGACTGCAGTTCAGGCTGGAGTACCGAGTCGTCCTAGCGTAGCGCAGGCCACCATTCCATCGGTACCAGCTCGCAAGTTGCCGCCAATTGACATGTCGCTGCCGGGCGAAGAAAGCCCCTTGTGGCGTGTCGGCGCGCTGCTCAAAGGCAAAAGATTCGCCAAAATTCGCCGCAACGCGTACAGAGGTGCAGCGGCTTCGATCGCTCTGGTGTTGCTTGTTGGCGGCATCTTATTTTCGCAGGGCTACCTAAAGCTCCATAAAGTCTTTAAGGGCGGCTCCAAAACGGCCGCGGCGCTGAACGCCAATGTTACGCCTGATTTGTTAAAAGGTGAGGGTGATGGCCGCGTTAATATCCTACTGATGGGACGCGGTGGTGGCAGTCACGAAGCGCCGGATCTAACTGATACGCTGATGGTTGCCAGCATTGACCCTGTAAACCACACCTCTACGTTACTTAGCGTGCCGCGCGATCTCTGGGTGGATGTCCCAAGCCAAGGTGCCATGAAGATTAACGCCGCCTGGGAAACTGGCGAATTCCGCTACCTGGGTAAAGTGGCCCCTGGTAGCACTGATAAAAATGCCATCCAAGCTGGTTTTGATGAAGTCGACCAAACGGTCGAGAACGTGCTCGGCATTACTATTAACTACAATATGATGGTCAATTTCCAGGCCTTCCAGCAGGCGGTAGACACCGTAAACGGAGTATCGGTTAATGTGCCCACGGATCTGGTAGACCCCACCATGGCTTGGGAAAACGCCGGCAGTTCGGTGCTGGCCAAAGCCGGTCAGCAAAATTTTGATGGCAAGCACGCGCTTATATATGTCCGTTCCCGCGAAACTACCAGTGATTTTGCCCGTTCGCAGCGGCAGCGGTCAGTCATGCTGGCACTTAAGAGTAAAGTTGTTACGCTGGGTACGCTGAGCAGTCCGCTCAAAATCTCCGGCCTGATGAACGCCTTTGGCAATAACGTGCAAACTGATCTGTCGCTCAGCAACGCTTCGCGCCTCTACACCATTACTAAGGGGATTAATGACAGTAAGGTGGCATCGATCGGCCTGGCCGACGGATCAAATTCGTTCGTGACGACCGCTAATATGGGTGGCCAGTCGGTAGTGGTGCCTAAAGCAGGGTTGTTTACCTACACCGACATCCAGAATTATGTCCGTTCGCAGCTCAAAGATCCGTATATCACCAAGGAAAACGCCAAAGTTTTGGTGCTGAACGGCACGTCTTCGCCAGGGCTGGCTACCGCCAAGGCGGCCGAACTCAAAACCTACGGCTATAACGTGATCGGCACCGGCGACGCGCCAGGAAATAGCTGGCCGCAAACCACGCTGGTCAATCTCAGCAAGAGCACCAAACCCAACAAATATACCAAACACTATCTGGAGCAGCGCTACAATGTAACAGCGGTCAATGCTTTGCCGGATAAGTCAATCCAGACGAATGGCGCCGATTTTGTTATTATAGTAGGTAATGACGAGGCAACCCCTTAGTAAACTGAAGCCGGCCAGTGGTTTTGCGCACTTCCTGCACCTGGCCTTGCTGGTAATTTTGCCGGTAGCGGCTTTTATTTTGGTGCGGCTCAATTTTGTTCAGCTGGCCCTCAGCATAATCGTATTAAGTAAGTGGCGTATGTTTGCTGTACGACCTCGATTTTGGCCTGCCAACGTCCGCGCGAATGCGGTCGATCTGATGGTTGGCCTGTCGATTGTGCTGTTTATGACACATAGCTCCAGCGCCGCGGTACAACTGCTGTGGGCTGTGCTGTATGCCGGCTGGTTACTGTTTATCAAGCCCGGTTCGGATCTGTTTATGGTGACCACCCAGGCCTTTATTGGCCAGTTAGCAGCCCTGTCGGCGTTGTACCTGGTGTGGGACGCTGGCCCGATTGCTGGTCTAACCGTCATGACAGGGCTAATCTGTTTCTTGGCAGCCCGCCACTTCCTCGATGCTTTTGACGAGCCTTACGCCCGTATGTTGGCCTATGTTTGGGGCTATTTCGGTGCGGCGCTGGCTTGGTTGCTGAGCCACTGGCTGCTGTTTTACAGCGTAATCGCCCAGCCAACCCTTATTTTGAGCACATTGGGTTACGGCATGGCGGTGCTATATTACCTCGATCATCATGATCGGCTTGGTACCGGCGTACGCAGGCAGTTCATCTTTATTATGGTGGCAATTATTGTAGTGGTCTTAGCATTCTCCGACTGGGGAGATAAGGTGGTCTAGCGGTGGCGGATTCCAAAAAAGACGACAAAGAATACAGCGTAACCAGCAAGCCCACCGGCTCGCGCCGCAATGTGACCTTTAGCGTGCCGACGCTGCCGCGACCGGATATCAAGCGGCACGCCCGAGGGCCAGTCGGTATTATCGTGGCTTTCATTCTGGTGGCCGTGCTGAGCGGCTTTGGCGGCGGGCTACTAGCTAATCACTCCTCGAATGGTGTCCTAACGTCTGGCAGTGTCAGCACGCAAAAAAAGATCGTTTCCAGCCAAAGCCAACTGATTAGCCAAATCGCCAAAACTGTGGGGCCAAGCGTGGTCAGTGTGAATGTTTGTATTACGTCGTCCGGCGGCGGTCCGGCGGCCGATGGCCTGTTTGGCTTTGCCCAGCCCCAAAGTGAGCAGGCGGCCGGCACGGGCATTATTATTTCCTCCAGCGGGTTGATTGTAACTAATCGGCACGTGGTTCCGGAAGGCACCACCAACGTGAGTGTGACACTGAGCGATGGCACTGAACTCAAAGATGTCACGGTTATCGGCCGCACTGGTAGTAGCGACAGCCTCGACGTGGCATTTCTCAAAATTAATAACACGCAGGGGCACAAGCTGGCTGCGGCTACCATCGGTGACTCCAGCAAGGTAGAGGTGGGCGACGACGCCGTGGCCATCGGCAACGCTTTGGGCCAGTTCCAAAATACCGTTACCAGCGGCATCATTTCGGGCTACGGCCGCAGCGTGACGGCCAGCGACAGCTCAGGCAGCAGTGCTTCTGCCGAAAATCTCGACAACTTATTCCAAACCGACGCCGCCATCAACGAAGGCAACTCCGGCGGCCCGCTGGTGAACCTTAACGGGCAGGTGATCGGCATCAACACGGCTACCGCCGGCAATGCCCAAAACATCGGCTTTGCTATCCCTATCAACGACGTCAAAGGCCTGATTAACCAAGTTCTAAAATCTGGTAAATTCGAGCGCCCATATCTCGGCGTTCGCTACATTCCGCTGACCGCTGACATTGCAAAAGAATACGATTTGAACGTGCAAAAGGGCGCCTTTGTGGCGCCAAGCAGCGATGCCTCCAGCCCGTCAGTCATTGCCGATAGTCCGGCTGATAAGGCTGGCGTTAAAGAGCGCGACATCATTGCCACCATTGACGACACCGATATTGACCAAACCCACTCACTGACCAGCATCCTGAGTCAGCATCAACCAGGCGACAAGGTCACGCTAACTGTGCTTCGTGATGGCAAAACCCTGCATTTGAAGGCCACGGTCGGCACCGTACCTACCGCTTCGCAGCAGTAATACATTTTGTGTTCGGGCTCTGATTTAGGCTCTTTGCACCATAATTTGTGCTCAGGATTTTGAGCCAGTTTTGCAAAATTTGGCACGGTTTTGTCAGTTTCTAGCCCGCCTCGATGGTTAGCCGCCGAGGCGGCAAAAGTAGTGTTTACGCTGAGTATTCAAAGACCTGAATGAAGTCATCCGAAGCGTGTAACTTATAGCCGTTGGCTTTGGCGATCTGTTCCAGTGCATCATGCTGACTGGGGAGCGCCTCAGTTAAAATATACAACGGTTGCTTTTGAGCGTTTTGTATCTGTGTGAACAGCCTTCTATACAAATCTAGCCCGTCCGGACCACCAAAAATAGCCAAACGCGGCTCATGTGTGGCAGCGGTATTTATAGCGAAATCATCTGGCACGTACGGCAGATTGCAGAGCAGTACGTCGTAGTCCTGAGAAGATTCCGCGAGCAGATCACTCCGCAGCACCAAAATGCCTGTTGATAATTTATCTACATTAGCACGAGCGATTTTGATGGCCGCCGGATCAATTTCCAACAGCTCCACAGTGGCTTCAGGCAGCTCCAAAGCGGCTGTAATCCCAAGTGCGCCGCTGCCCGTTCCGACATCCGCAATACTCGGCTTGGCGGCCAATTTCGGCAGCTTTTTGAGCAGGTCAATCGTGGTCTCCGACTCGGGCCTTGGCTCCAAAACCGCGGCACTGACGACAAATTCGCGACCATAGAATTCGGTCTTGCCGCGGAGGTACGCCAGCGGCTCATGTTGCGCCCGACGGGCGAGCAACTTTTCGAGTTTTTCTCCCTGCATATCGCTCAACTCAAACTCCGGATGCGCCAGCAGCCAGGCCCGATCTTTGCCTGAACAATCTTCTAACAAAACCAACGCGTCAAGTCGTGCGGTAGGAATGTTTTTCAGCTGTCCCTTGGCTTGCTTAAGCCACAATGCGATGTTCATATTTAAGCTGCGTTAGCGAGTAGTTCGTGCTCGGCATTCTGTAGCGCCTCAATAAGATCGTCAATGTCGCCAGCAAGGGCGGCTGGGATGTTGCTGCGGCTATAGCCGATGCGGTGGTCGGTGATGCGATCCTGCGGGAAGTTATAGGTGCGGATTTTTTCGGAGCGGTCGCCGGAACCGATTAATTTTAGGCGGGCGTCGCTGAGTTGCTTTTGTTCGTCGTCGATTTTTTGCTGCAGCAGGCGGGAGCGCAGCACGCTCATGGCCTTGGCCTTGTTTTTGATCTGCGATTTTTCGTCTTGGTTGCTGA
Organism: Saccharimonadales bacterium (SeqCode); assembly: GCA_036384495.1. Lineage (GTDB taxonomy): Bacteria > Patescibacteriota > Saccharimonadia > Saccharimonadales > UBA4665 > JAQGHB01. The sequence goes on along the minus strand of DASVMD010000036.1, from coordinate 1,505 downwards.
CGACCAAGCCGGAAGGGATGTGAGTGATACGCACCGCGGAGTCGGTGGTGTTCACCGACTGACCACCATGACCGCCGGAGCGATAGACGTCGATGCGCAGGTCATTGGGGTTGATTTCAATATCTGATTCTTCGGCTTCGGGCAGCACGGCTACGGTGACGGTTGAAGTGTGGATGCGCCCTTGGCTTTCGGTGACCGGCACACGCTGCACGCGGTGCACGCCAGCTTCGAACTTGAGATTTTTGTAGGCTTCCACGCCGCGCACGGCAAAGACGATCTCTTTAAAGCCGCCAGTTTCGTTCGGCGATTCGCTCATCAGTTCCAGCTTAAAGCCGTGATTCTCGGCCCAGCGGGCGTACATGCGGTACAATTCGCCGGCAAACAGGCTGGATTCGTCGCCGCCTGCGGCGGCTCGGATTTCGATGATCACGTCGCGGTCGTTGTTGGGGTCTTGTGGTGTCAGGGCTTCGATCAGCTTTTCTTCGTTGGCGGCAATTTTTGGTTCTAATTCGGTCAGCTCAAGTTCGGCCATCTGGCGAAGCTCGGCATCGGCGCCGTTCCGCAGCTCTTCGGAAGCCGTTTTGTCGCCCAAAAGCTGTTTCTTTTCGTTGAATAAGGTAATAAGGTCATCGAGCTGGGATTTACGTTTAGCAAGCTTCGGGTATGACTTATCACTAAAGATAGCCGGATCTTGCAGCTTGGTATCTAGTTCGTGGAGTTCAGCGCGTAGTTGCTGTTCTTTTTCTTGCATTATCAACTAGTATATCACCCCTGTTAGAGAATGTCTAAGTTGACAATTTCTTTTAGTGGCGAGAGGATAACACTATGCATGAAGTTGAGCCGGCACACTCCCACAACACAGAAGAGACAAAAGCGCATCTTCTTTGGCTGTTACGCCACAGATTTGATGGTTTTATACGGAGTGCAGAAAGTGGTAAATACAGAGGCGAAAATCCGCAGCAAGAAATAATCAACCATATATCTCAAGACGATGTAGCGGTCTACGAGTTTCCCGTGCCAAGCCCGGCGGTAATAAAAAAACGCCGCATATTGCGACGTTTTGGAATAGCTAGTAGCGAATAATTATTTCTTAACTTTGGTGTTTTCAGCCTTGGTTTCGGCTTTTTCGACTTTGGCGGCCTGGCGGGCGGCGGCTTTTTTGGCAGCAGCAGCGCGCTTTTCTTTGGCAGCTTGGCCGGCAGCAGCGCGGGTTTTGAACTTGTCGACGCGACCTTCGATGTCGAGCACGCGCTCTTCACCGGTGAAGAATGGGTGAGAAGCAGAAGTAATGTGAACCTTCACGATAGGGTATTCGTTGCCGTCTTCCCACTTGGTGGTTTCGTCTGAAGCCACGGTGGAGCGAGTCAGGAATCGGAAACCATTATTAAGGTCTTCGAATACGACCAGGCGGTAGTTGGTGGGGTGTAAACTCTTTTTCATAATTCAAGTAGCAATTATACACATCTGTTAGCTTGAGGTCAAGAGCTGAGCGTGCTGTAATTTGC
>DASVMD010000035.1:0-11847 GCA_036384495.1 Saccharimonadales bacterium (SeqCode) | reverse complement strand
ATTACAGGCGTCGCAACCGTCTTCGTGGGCTTTCCAGAGTCGGCTAATCGTGGAGGCAGTGGTACTGATGTCGTTAGCGGCTTTGTTGTCGCCGGATTTACCGATGCCGTCTTCTAGCGCGGCGCTCTCCAGGTCGTGGATTTGCTTCAGGCCGCCATTGGCTTCAATGCGGAACGATTTTTCGAGTTGCTTGAGTACGGCCGCATCGGGCGCATATGATTCGCGGCAATTGACACACAAACGGCGCACCAGGCGCTGCGCAACCACGACGCGAACCGTGCTGGCGATCAAGAATGGCTCCACGCCCATATCCAATAAACGCGGCAAGCAAGTGGCGGCGTTGCTGGTGTGCAGCGTGCTAAAAACCAAGTGGCCAGTCAGGGCGGCCTGGACGGCCAAATCGGCAGTTTCGCCGTCGCGGATTTCGCCCACCATAATAATGTTCGGGTCCTGGCGGAGCAGCGCGCGCAGGCCGTTGGTAAAGGTCATGCCGGCAATTGGATTGACCTGCGTCTGGTTGGCCCCGACAATGTGATATTCCACAGGATCTTCCACGGTCGAAATATTGACGTTCGGCGTGTTGAGCGAACTCAAAACACTAAATAGCGTGGTCGATTTGCCAGAGCCGGTCGGCCCGGTCACCAGTACCATGCCGTGCGGCTGCACGATGGCGTGCTGCAGGCTGGCCAGCGCCGTGCCCCAAAAGCCCAGCTCGGTGAAATCGGCCGGCTTACTTGACTCGTTAAGTATGCGCATCACCACTTTTTCGCCGTCCAAAATAGGCAAGGTAGACACGCGCAGAGCGTAGACCTGGCCGCCGACTTCGACCTTAAAACGGCCGTCTTGCGGTGCGCGGTGCTCGTCGATCTTAAGGTTGCTGAGAATTTTAATACGACTGACCAGCGCGCCCAGCAATTTACGAGGTAATTTATTGGCTTCGCGCAGCAGTCCGTCAATGCGGTAGCGCACCACCACAAAATCTTCGCGCGGCTCAATGTGCACGTCGCTGGCGCCGGCCTTGATACCGTATTCAATAATAATGTTGACGGTTTGAGCCACTGGCGAGTCTTCTGCCAGATCCGACTCATCGACATCCTCGGCTTCTTCGGGCACATCCTCGGCGGAAATAACTTTAGTGAGTTCGGAGCTGATGTTGCCACGATATTGGTCCAACGCAGCTTGCATGAGCGAGCTGGTAGTAATGTGAACTTTTACGTTGTTGCCAAGGTGTTTTTGCAGGAAGTTAAGGGCCTGAATATCATCGGGATCTTCCATGGCTAGCAGCTTGACGTCCTTGTCGACTCCAAACACGATGGCGTTGTACTGGCGCGCAATGCGCTCCGGCAAGAGTTTGAGCGTTTCCGGCTTAATATCCTTGGCGCTGAGTTCCACGAACGGCACTTCGATCTCGTCGGCGTACAGTTTTGTTAGGTCTTTTTCGCTCACTAAATTGCTTTTAATAACCAGGTCCTGCAGCGGCTTTTTCTCGGTTTTTTCTTGCTCGCGCAAATTGGCCAGCTGTTCTTTGGTAATCTGTTTGCTGTCCGCAAGCAGCTTTTCAACGAGAGAATCAGGAATGCGCATAGCCACCTCGTTTTGGTTTCATGTTTCCACCCATATTATGCTTATCATACCAGTTATGAGCTAAAAGCAGAAGCGTTTTCTAAGGTGTTTTGGCACTTCATTTATTAACAAAACCTTAAATCTAGCGATTTATTAAGCTCTAGCACTTTTATGTGAGCAATAACACCTATAAAGTGCTAAAATAGTAGTAACGGGTGGATAAATTGTGGCTAACGACCGAGGAGGGTTTTTATGGCAAAAGCATCTAAAACAACAAAAGCGGACAAAGACGCAGCCAACGCTGCTGCTAGTGCCGGCGAGGGTAAATCCAAAGCCCTCGGCCTGGCCATGGAAACCATCGAAAAGCAGTTCGGTAAGGGCTCAATTATGAAGATGGGCGATAATCACGGCCAAGCCGTCGAAACCACGCCGACCGGAGCGCTCAGCCTAGATATCGCTCTTGGCGGTGGCATCCCACGTGGCCGTGTTGTTGAAATTTACGGGCCAGAAAGCTCCGGTAAAACCACGCTTACCTTGCACGCTATCGCCGAAGTGCAAAGGGCAGGGGGCACAGCAGCTTTTATCGATGCCGAACACGCGCTCGATCCAACCTACGCCAAACGCATCGGTGTCGATGTCGAGAATTTGCTGCTGAGCCAGCCCGATAACGGCGAACAGGCGCTCGAAATTGTCGAAACGCTTGTGCGCTCGAACGCCGTTGATATTATCGTTGTCGACTCAGTGGCAGCGCTTGTTCCACGCGCCGAAATCGAAGGTGACATGGGCGACTCGTTGCCAGGCCTGCAAGCACGCCTCATGAGCCAGGCGCTGCGTAAACTCACCGGTGTCATCAATCGCAGCAAAGCCACCGTAGTGTTTATTAACCAGATCCGTATGAAGATTGGTGTCATGTTCGGCAACCCCGAAACCACCACCGGCGGTAACGCCCTCAAATTCTACGCCTCTGTACGTATGGACATCCGCCGCATCGGTCAAATTAAGCAGGGCGAAGAAATAATTGGTAACCGCACCCGTGTTAAGGTTGTAAAAAACAAGGTTGCGCCGCCATTCCGCCAGGCCGAATTCGACATCATGTACAACGAAGGCATTAGCGTATCTGGCGATGTACTCGACCTTGCCGCGGCGGCCGACATCGTCGAAAAATCCGGCGCCTGGTACGCCTATGGCGGCGAAAAGATCGGCCAAGGCCGCGAAGCCACCAAGAAATACTTGCAAGAGCATCCCGACGTCCTCAAAGAAATCGCCGATAAGGTCCGCAGTGGTGATCCCGAGACTATCCTAGAAGCTGAAGCACAGGCAGCAGAGACTCCAGTTACAGAATAGGGGTAGGGAGCTCCTACGCGGTTGCATGAAAATTACCAGCATCAAGCAGCAAGTTAAGCGAGCAGGGCGGTATTCGCTTTTCGTGGAAGGGAAGTACGCCTTTTCACTCAGCGAAACCGCCCTGCTCGATAGTAAATTGGCGAGCGGGCAAGAGCTCACCAAAGAACAGATAGATGACTACAAGAAGCTTTCCAGCGATGATAAACTCTACAATCGCACGCTTCAATGGGTCGCCATGCGCCCGCGAAGTAAGTGGGAAATTGAGTTCTACCTGCAGCGAAAAGACGCTCCCCCGCCCCTGATCGAGACAATACTTAACAAGTTAAGTATTGTCGGTCTAGTAGATGACGCAAAATTAGCTCAAGCGCTCGTCAATGACCGCCGCTTGCTCCGCCCTACTTCGCGTCGCAAAATGATTGCTGACTTGCGAAAAAAACATTTGAGTCAGGAAGTGATAGACCAGGCCATAGGCCACGACAATGAAGCTGAGCAGGATGCCCTGTCGGCAGTGGTTGCCCGCAAGCGTAAGCAAACCAAGTATCAGGACGATGAAAAACTCATGCAATATCTGGCGCGCCAAGGCTTTGGCTATGATGACATCAAAACAGCACTCAAAAAAGATTATTAAGCAGTTACGGTCGCAGCAGAGGGCGCCGTTTTAGTCAGTTCGTTAATTATGATTTTAGAGGGCGTAATTTCGTTGATCTGTGAGCGATCAATACTGAGCGACCCTCCGGTAAAATTCTTGAAAATCGACTGCGACACGTAAATTTTTTGAATGAACATGGTCTCGGCTTCGGCAGCGTAATCTTCTACCTTGCCAACTTTTTGCTTGCCGATGGTTACTACTGGTTTGCCGAGCGGCTCGAAATCAATTTCTAAGACTTTTTTGAGGCGCACTAGCTCTTCGGGTTCGACTAAGACATCGTGGTCGTTGACGACAAAACCTTGCGGTAGCATGTCTCGAATGTCTTGGCACAGCAAAATCAGCTCGTTTTTATCAATACGGTCCTGGCAGTAAAAGCCCTCGATTTTGAGGTTGTCGGGGTTAATAATTGGCCGCGTAATAGTAGCAATTGGCGTGCCAGTTCGCAGCGAGAGGACTGGTTTGTTGAGCAAGCTGGCGCTGAGTTGAAGCATATTACTAGTATACGCGCGGGTCGTCTAACAGACCAGATTTTAGCAAATCTTAACTGAATTTAAGATTTGAAGTGGCTTGTAAACGCTCATGCTTGCCGCCACGCAAACGGGGCTCTACAATCCTGGACACTATGCGGCGGATCAACACAATATTTCAAGCAAGCGGCGTGGCATTACTGCTCATAGGACTGGTGGTTTTCGGCCTGCCACGCCCCACGCAAGCTGATACGGCTACTGGCCCCTCCCTTGTCATTAGCCAGCTCAAAATTACCAGCAGTAACGGACAGTTCATCACGCTCTACAACTCGTCCAATACGACGGTAGATATGAGTAAGTATCAGCTGGAATATTTCAATAGCTACGATCTGACAAAAGCGTCCAGCAGCCGTTTGATCGCGCTGAGTGGCAGTGTTCCGCCGCATGGTTATTTTATGGTGAACGATAGTTCCCTGCTGTTATGCTACCAAGTAACGGTCGACTCGATTTCACTGGGGCTTTCGAGCACTGCGGGCATGGTTGAGCTGCTGGCTTTTAACCAAGGTAGTCCGGGCGGATCAGTGCTACCGGTGTTACAAGATTATGTGAGCTGGTCAAAAACCGCTGCCGCTGGCGCCCAAACGCTGCCTTCAAATGTGAACGCGTTGCTGGAGCGACAACCGGTAGACGCGCAAAATAATCCCCAAGTCGGTGCGCCTGGCGCCGGGTCGTGGCAGGCCGTGCAGCCAGATGGAAATAATCCCTGTAATATCATTGGCGCCAATAGCGGCACGGTACTGACTGGTATGAGCCAATTGCTGCCACCAAGTGAGCCGCCAGCTTCGATTGTGGCTGCCAGTAGCGGCGGCGTTGCTGCTCCCACGGGCGTCATGCCGGCCAGCGATATCGGTCTCATGGGCCCCCAAATTACCGAACTCTTGCCAAACCCCACTGGCACCGGCAATGACGCGACCGATGAATTTATCGAATTGTATAATCCAAATCCGACCACCTTTGATCTCAGCGGTTTTAGTTTGCAATCCGGAATTACGTCATTCCATTCCTATGTCTTCCCGGCTGGCACGACTCTCCCCGCTAATGGCTTCACCGCCTTTTACTCAAAAGATACCGGCTTGGGCCTAAGTAATACCAGTGGGCAAGTTAAGCTGCTCGATCCGCTCGGTAATAGCATATCGGCGTCTGGCGCCTATGATACTGCCAAAGACGGGGTGTCCTGGGCTTTGGCGCAGGGTAAGTGGTATTGGACTACCAACGTAACGCCAGGTGCCGCCAACGTGATCAAAGAGCCAGCGACGACCAAAAAGGCTGCCAGCGCAGCCACGTCCAAGGGCAAAAAAGCCAGCACCGCAAAAATAGCCAAAAAGACAATCAAAAAACTCAAGTCCAGCAAGGCTAGCAGTTTCAGCGACTCAGGAGACGACAATATGACACCAATTCATCCGTGGACACTTGCTATCGTCGGTGGCCTCGCGCTACTATACGGGGTATATGAGTACCGCACAGACCTGGCAAACAGAGTCTACCAGCTTAGAAGATACCTTAGCGCTCGCCGAGCGGATCGGACGTAATATGAAGGGTGGCGAGATGGTAGAGCTTGTCAGTGATTTAGGCGGTGGCAAAACTGCATTTGTCCGAGGCCTCGCCAAGGGCATAGGCAGCAAAGATCCAGTCAGTAGCCCAAGTTTTACGCTCAGTAACGAATATGATGCCGGCAAGCTACGCCTCTATCACTTCGATTTTTACCGCTTAACAGAGCCAGGCATTATGCGTGACGAGCTGGCAGAGTGCCTGGCAGATCCAGAGGCAGTGGTGGCCGTAGAGTGGGCTGACATTGTAGAAGACGTCTTGCCTACCGAGCGTTTAACCATCAAAATAGAAAGCACGGGTGACATGTCGCGGGCGCTAACGTTCACGTATCCTGCAAAACTTGCCTACCTGCTCCCCAATAATACTTAACATGTTAAGAATATGCTCATAATTACAATACGCACCGACAAACCTGAGGCTGAACTCGGCATATATAAAGACCAAGAACAACTTGCCTACCACACATGGTTGGCCCATCGACAGCTGGCCGAGACGCTCCACGCAACGCTCCACGCCATGCTGCAAACAGAGAACAAGGGCTTCGAAGACATCCAGGGCATAGTGGTTTTTAAGGGGCCGGGAAGTTTTACGGGCCTGCGGATCGGCGCAAGCATTACAAATGCGTTGAGCGATAGTTTGCAAGTTCCAATTATCGGTGCGACTGACCCAGAGTGGCTGGAAACGGGGATCAAGCAGTTATTAGATGGCGAAGACCAGAAGTTGATACTTCCAGAATATGGTGCGCCAGTACACATTACCCAACAGCGTAAGTAAGACCACGTACTAGGAACCGTGCTTGACAACGGATAACCATATCTTACAATTGTGTGCAGGTATACATAACAAAAAGTGAGAAAAAATGGACCCCATTCGGAGGCCTAAAAAACCGAAGTTTGTACCGCGCCCGCCGGCTCGCATAGTTGACCGCTCTCGTTTGGTCAGCGAGTTTCGTACGCCCCAAGCACCACGCCGACCAACCAGCTACGATACTGATGTTTTGCCACCTAATAAAGTAGTACCCCAAAAACATTCTGTGCCGGCCAAATCTGTAAATGAGCCGGACCTTACTGTCATTAAGCCGCAGCCCTATGCTCGTCCCGCAGAGCCGAGGCAACAAGCTACGCAAGTTCTGAGACGGGAATCCGTTATGCAAACAGTGGTGGCACCGCCGCAGCCAGAAGCCCCACTATATGTTGGGCTCCCCTTTGAGCCGCCAAAGAAGCGGGGTAAGCTGCAGTTTGCCATGCTGGCGCTCGCCTGTCTGGTAATTGGTTTTGGGGTATTTGCCACGGTCCAAACCCTGCAAACAAATCAAAATGCGAAAACACAAGTTACTGCCCTTGTGAAGACGGCTGAAACAAAGAGCAATACCCCTGACCCGACTGTGCCGGATGAATCTAAGCCACAGACGGCCAACTATCGGGTGGCGGCTAATCTGCCAAAGTACATAAAAATTCCGAACCTGAACGTTGATGCTCGTATCGTTGGGCTAGGAGTAACGACTTCGAATGAGTTAAAGACCCCAACGAACATCTACGATACGGGCTGGTACAACGCCAGCGCTAAGCCAGGTGACCCGGCTACGGCTGGAGCAATGCTGATCGACGGACATGTCCACGGGCCGACGCTACCCGGAGTCTTTGTAGGGCTCGTAAAGTTAAAGCCTGGCGATACTATACAGATCGTCAGAGGTGACGACAAAGTATTCAACTATAGCGTCGTTACCGTGCAAAATTATGACACCGCCAAATTAGATATGTCCTCGGCACTGAAATCGGTGCAACCAGGTACCCCTGGGCTGAACCTCATAACCTGCGGCGGTTCTTATGATAAGACTTCGGGCGAGTATCGGCAGCGCACGCTTGTTTCCGCCGTGCAAAAGTTGTAAGCATAAGAATTATGCTTGACATGGTCCCTAAGACCGGTACAATTACCAGTAAGTACCTTTCAAAAAATACAAAAGCAAAAATAAAGAGCAAAAAATGAAAATCAGAAACCTGCTTCGCGTATCTGCTGCGACATTTGTAAGTCTTAGCTCCCTCCTTACTATCAACCTGGGCATTGCACACGCAGCTGCTGTCACGTGGACTGGCACTAGCGGAGACCACAAGTTTAGTACTGCCGGTAACTGGTCTGGCAATGCCGTACCGAACAATGGTGATGCACTAACATTCCCGGAGGCTGCCACTGATAAAACACCGAATAATGACTTAACCAACGCGTCGTTTGCATTAATTCAGTTTAGCGGTGGCACAGTGAGCACAACCGGCTACACAATCACCGGTAATCCACTAACGCTCGGAAACATTAACGATGGCTCGACGACAGCTGATGGCAATACTCTCAACCTAAATGTCACCGCTAGCAGTGGCAGTGGATTTTTTGGACCGAATGGTAACCCTTCGACAGATGTTCCGCTGACAATCGGTGACCTCTCTAATATTGGCAGCAAAACACTGGCTGTTGGCGCGAACTCGATAACCCTCAGAAACGTTATCGTGGCTTCTGCCGTAACAGGTGGCTCTTCGGCGCTCATCACCACTTCCAGCGGAGCTACGGATTTTGGGGTTGATTTTGAAGCAAACAGTTCCGGGTATGCCGGGAATATTCATCAAACAACGCCTAGCAACTTATATCTTGAAGGGCAATTCAGCGCGGCAAGCGTCCTCGTCGATACGGGGGGAACATTAAACGGTGATGGTGGCGCAGGTACGGTGCAAATAGCTTCAGGCGCTAATCTCTCACCAGGCTACTCGAGCACAGGCTGTATAACCACGGGTCATCCTACCATTGCGGGTACGGTCAATATTGAAATTGACGGTGCTACGTCTGCTTGTACCGACTTCGATCAGATAACAGGCATAACCGGACAAGTTGTCTTGAGTAACCCTACTCTAAATGTGACACTGGGCGGCAGCTTCACGCCGACCGTTGGCCAAAAATTCGTTATTATTAATAACTCGTTTGGTGGTTCGGTGAACGGCACCTTTAGTAATCTCGCCGAGGGAACTGTCTTCAGCGTTGGTTCGTACAAGATGTCTATTAGCTACACTGGCAATAACCAACACGATGTTGTTCTAACGGTAGTTGACCCATCCACGCCGGTTGGTCCAGCTGGGACCGGCTCTAGCACTACAGCGGCTCCAAAGGCTCCGAATACCGGCATGCGCCTCGTTGCAGCTAACCCAGGCGTCTCTGCTCTGGCTACGCTTGCTAGCCTTGGCGGCATCGTCTACATTAGTCGTCGTATGGGACTTGTCGGTCACAAATAGGCGCATCGTTTTTACTCGGCTCATTTGACTCTGGCGTCTCAGGAGAGGTATTATTCAGAGTAGGAAATGCCACATTTAGAGAGACATTCCTCACACCAAGTTTAAGTTATTCGGATTTCAGGCTCGTACAAGTTGACTAGTGAAGTGATAGCGATTGTCATTTGTGGGACCCTGCAGAATAGAAAGGACCGTATATGTTAGCAGTACTACTGGCTATAGTAGGGCTCGTTGCTGGATTTGGCGCGAATACCGTCATTACTAAGCAGCGCCTCGGCTCGGCCGAAGAGAAGGCCCAAAAAGAGCTCGCCAAGGCCAAAAAAGAGGCCGACAAGATGATCGATCAGGCCCGCGAAGAATCCAAAAAAGCCGTCGAAGAGGCCCGCAAAGAAGAGCAGGCTCGACGTAAGGAGCTCAAAGATCTGGAGCAGCGCCTGATTACCCGTGAAGAGGCTTTGGACAAAAAGCTCGACCAGCTCGATAAGCGCAGCGAAGCCTTACGATCTAACGAAGATGAAGTTGAGCAACTCAAAAACGAAATCCGCGAAATCCGCGGCAAGCAGCAAGAAAAACTAGAGAAGATCGCCAAGCTCACCAAGGCGGATGCCGCCGAAAAGCTCATGCAAATGACCGAGCGCGATATCAAAAACGATCTCGTTGGTCTCGTGAACAAGTTACAGACCGAAGCTCGCGATAATGCCGAGGAAAAAGCGGCGCTGATCATCACGACTGCCATGGAGCGCATGGCCAGCGAAGTTACGGCCGAGCGCACGGTAAGTAGCATCAAGCTTGAAGACGAAGAGATGAAGGGCCGAATTATCGGCAAAGAAGGCCGTAACATCCAGGCGCTGCAGCGTGCCACCGGTGTAGATATCATGGTTGATGACACCCCTGGTTACGTTGTTTTGAGTAGTTTTGACCCGGTACGCCGTGAGGTAGCTCGCCAGACCATGGAAATGCTCATGAAAGACGGTCGTATTCACCCGGGTCGCATCGAAGAAGTTGTTGCCAAGGCCCAAAAGAACGTCGAAAAGGATGTGATTCGTGCCGGTGAAGACGCTGCTCGCGAAGTTGGCGTCATTGGCATTCCAAAAGAGGTGCTGCAACTACTGGGTGAACTTAAATACCGCACCAGCTATGGCCAGAATGTGCTTAAGCATTCAACCGAGATGGCGCACATTGCCGGCGTTATCGCCGAAGAAGTTGGTGCCGACATTAAGACTACCAAGTACGCGGCTCTGGTGCACGACCTAGGCAAAGCGTTGACGCACAAAATGGAAGGCAAGCATCACCATATCAGCGGTGAAATGCTTCGTAAATATGGCGCGCCCGAGGCAGTTGCACTGGCTGCCGAGCAGCACCATGACGACGTCGAGGCTACCACCGTTGAAGCGCTCATTGTGCGCACGGTTGACGCTATCAGTGCTTCTCGTCCTGGAGCCCGCAATATCTCGGCCGAAAACTTCGGTGAGCGCATGCGTGAGCTCGAAAACGTTGCCAATGGCTTCCCGGGTATCGAAAAGTCGTATGCCATTAGTGCCGGCCGCGAAGTTCGCGTCTTTGTCAGGCCGCAATCAGTTGATGACCTGAGCGCTATCCGTTTGGCTCGCGATATCGCCAACAAAATTGAATCGACCATGCAGTACCCCGGTACCATCAAGGTTAATGTCATTCGAGAAACCCGCGCCATAGAATTCGCCAAATAACACTGGTATTTGCCGCTAGATTTGGTATGCTTAAAAGCATAAGCATAAACCATGAAAAATTTCCTGCTCGTCAAAATCCGCCTCAGCACCTATTTCTGGCTACTCGGCATTGTCTTTTTGCTGCTGTCGCTGTTGCTGCCAAATTACACCTACGAATCCGGCACGCTCACCCTGTTCTCGGTTAACTCGTTCCTCTACGGTTTCTATATCTCGCCAATTTTGAGTTCGCAAAAATCCCGCATCGAGGAGCTGCATAAGATCATTCGTAGCGAAGCCAATGCCCTGTTCAGTCTGGTGCTGCACCTCAAAAAGCTGCCAGAAAAGCCGCGCAACGAGCTGCAGGCTATGGTCAGCAAATATATTCACGCAAAACTAAGGGCCACAAAAACCAACGGCGAAAAGGAATACGAAGAGCTCATTACCTACTGCGTGGAATACAAAGGCGAGGCTAAAGATCAGATAGATAAAGTACTTGAGGAGCTGGTCGACAACCAGCAAAACCGCACCAATTTCAGCATGCAGTTGGCCAACCGCGTGTACGCTAACGAGTGGCAAATTATGTTCATACTGTTTGCCATTACGCTCGGATTTATCTTAACTATCGACATTAGCACGGCCCCGATTTTCATTATTATCCAGGCGCTGCTATGCACCGGTCTGACTATGTTGATCATAATTTTGGTTAAACTTAACACGTTAACTCATAAAAAAGCCAAGCAAATGTGGCTGCCACTGCGCAAGCTGGTTGAGACAAACTTCTACCGCATTGACTAGCTCTGCTCTATACTTAACTTAATGAACATTTTGTATGTCGGTGATGTCATGGGCGAAGTCGGTATTAAAGTTGTCGAAAAAGTCATTCCGCAGCTACGCCGTGACAAGCAAGTTGATCTGGTGGTTGCCCAAGCCGAGAATGTCAGCGACGGTAAGAGTATCACGCAGGCCGATTTTCAGCGACTTCGAAAAGCCGGCGTCGATTTCTGTACCGGTGGCAACTGGACGCTCCATAACAGCGATATCTTTCCGGCTTTGCAAGATCCGGCGCAGCCGATTATTCGACCGGCCAATTATCCTGAAGGCACTGTTGGCCTGGGCTGGAAGTATGCCTCGACTGCGGCCGGTAACGTATTGATTGTAAGCCTTTTAGGGCAAATCGTGGGCAAAGACGCCGATAAACCGGTCGATAATCCACTTCAAAAGATCGACGAAATTCTGGAAACGCAAAAGGACACGCCTAAAGT
>DASVMD010000034.1:0-6159 GCA_036384495.1 Saccharimonadales bacterium (SeqCode) | reverse complement strand
TCGTACATGCCATTAATACGATTAGCCACCCAGTAGGCAGGATTCTATACGTCTGTGTCCATCAAATTATAGATGGCCCGTATTGCTAAATCTTGCCCAGCAGCAGTAAGCCGAAAGTCCATTTCGTCTTCATCAAACTTGAGGAACTCATCCAAGGAGAGGACCAAAGGCAACGCTCGTTCTTGCGCCAACTCCCCCGCCCTCTGAAAAAGCACCTGGTCAACATAATCGCAGTACGTAGAAGTGGCCGGGTGTGGGCTATCTTCTGCATCTACGGCACAATCACAAACAACGTGGTATTTAGTGTACGGGACTAAGTTTTCATCTAGGTCTTCCACCAATCCCGAATGTCTTACCCATGCAACGCGGTGTGAAAGATCTGGCGTGACGTACATCAATTTTGGCAGTACAGTCTCACCGAACTTTCCAGTTCTAGCAGAGGCCCACTCTGCAATTCCTGATCCCTCATAGAGTTCAACTGCGTGCCTTTCATCGCAGACAGGATCCTGTTGAAATTCGAACTTTACTGCCGCTTCGTCACTCGGTACAAATTCATCAAACTCACTCATAAATGTCAGGATAGATCGATTTGGTGACTTCGTCAACCTCGGCGCGGAGTTGCGGGAACGGAACGCCTTCGCGGGCGGTTACGCCTTCGAACACCCAAAAGACGCGCTCGCTGAAGCCCAGGCCGCAGGCCGGTGGCATGCCGTATTCCAGCATTTCGATGTAATCGATGTCGAGCATCATGGCTTCGTCATCACCTTGATCGCGCATGTTTTGTTGTTCCACGAAGCGGTTCAGCTGGTCAATGGGATCGTTCAGCTCGCTAAAGCCGTTGCACAGTTCGCTGCCGGCGATTACCGCCTGGAAGCGCTGAGTGGTTTCCGGCCGATCGGGGTTGGTTTTGGACAGCGGACTAATGAATGTTGGCGTGTTTATGAGCCAGATCGGCCCGGCCACGTCTTTTCGGATGTTTTTCCAGAGTTTATCAATGCCACGGGCCATATTTTCGGTTTTTTCGACCTCCAATTTATGCTTTTTTAAGGCTTTTTTAACTTCTTCGAGCGTGGTATTGAACGGATCCAGCCCATAGTGCTTTTTGATGGTGTCGGCGTAATCCCACTCTTCCCATTCCCCGCTCAGATCAACGTCGAATTTTCCGATTTTGAACTTCTGCGTGCCAAAGGTTTCTTGCATGACGTATTGGAACAGTTTGGTTTGGAACTGCATGCCATCGCGCCAGTCGGCGTAGGCCCAGTACCATTCCATGGCGACGTGCTCCGGTAAGTGCTCGTCGGAATAGTTTTCGTTTCTGAAGCGTGGGCCAATATCGTAGACGCGCTCAAAACCGGCACCTAGCAACCGCTTGAGCGGCAATTCGTGGCTGATACGGAGGTAAAAATCTTGGTCGAGGGCGTCCATATGCGTAACGAAGGGGTTGGCGTCGGCACCGCCGGTGGTATGCTCCAGCACGGGGATATTTATCTCTGTAAAGAGATGGTCGTCCATGAACTTGCGGGTGGCGCGCCAAAAGCGCGAACGACGGTAAAAGCGTAGCTGCACGTCCTGGTTGACGTTCATGTCAACATAGCGGCGGCGTAAGCGCTCTTCTTTGTTGGTAAAGCCGTCCTGCTCGGTGGGTAGCGGCCTGAGCGACTTGGTGAGTAGGCGCAGTTTTGCAATATCTACTGAAATTTCATCGGTTTTGGTTTTTATGACCGGCCCGGTTATTTCCACGAAGTCACCGCTGTCGAGCAGCGAGATATTTTGGATGCCAAGCTCGCTGTTTTTGTGATCGGGCTTGGCCTTGGGATCTGTTTTCCAGAACATTTGCAGATCGCCACTCCAGTCGCGAATCACAATAAAGGCGATTTTACCAAATTTGCGGATTGATTTGATGCGGCCTGTTACGGTCACCGTTTTGCCGTTCATTTCATCGAAGTTTTCGCTGATATAGGCCAGGCTGTGCGTGCGCGCGGCGTGCGCCGGATATGGGTCCACACCGAGCTTTTTGAGCTCTTCTAGCTTGCGTAGGCGTTCATCGCGGAGTTCTTTCAGTGTTGCCATAATTGCCTCTAGTATACCGAAGAAACGCCTTCGGCACCACTAGAGCCGCACTTTTGTGCATGGCCTAACGCGCAATGTAACACATATGCTACATTGCCAAACTAATATAAAAATGATTCAATACCATGAAATGCGAGATATCCACGAGTTCCACGACCCACAATTTGATCAGGATGTTCAAATTGCCCGCAATTTTGCCCTTAGTTTCGGCAGCCCAACACCCTTAATGCCGATAGAAAGAATTACTGTTGTGCCAGAAGAACGCGCCGACGAATTCCGCGACTTTTATAATAAAGATTTCTTAAGCCCATTCAGTAAGGCCTTCCAGGTACGTAATGTCATAGATGAAGATATTTTTGTGGGGAAATATATATCTCCACATCACTCCAAGGGGGTCAACTCCCACTCTGTAGTTGTTATGGATTGGGAAGATGACTTCATGCCAAACACCCGTGTCATTAGGCGTCTGAGCTGGTTAGTACATGAACTCACCCACTCCATAACCTTTGTCCCGGGCATACAGCCCTTTTATCGAGAAATTCAAGCTGGTATCGGTGAGCTGTTGTTCTTGCGCGATCTTGATCGGGTAGACGCGCGCGAACAACCACAAGACATTGAGATTAGCGCTTCGTACGGCTCAGAAAGTACAAGTTTGGTAACCATACCTGGCGAGGCACGCGTTATGGCCGGTGAAGAAGAAGACGGTGAGCTTCGCTGGTCAGATTCCGCTCTGGCCGCCTACGCAATCCTTAAAGCTTTGGAAGCAACCAATATTAAGCTCTCGCCTACTAAACTCATCCGACTCAGCTCACCAAAATATGGCACCAGAGGGGTTGGAATCATACGCCAGTGCCTAGAGCGCTTACAGCCTGAACTTCCCGAACTTATTGAGACCTGTTTTACAGGACTAAAATCACATATCGGCGCGGAGCTGGAAATAGCACATTTTATTCTGGAGACAGTCGCCGAGCAAGCAGCCTAAACTGCTCTACGCTAGATACTGCTCGGGGCTATAAACCGGCACTTGGCTATGTGTAAAATCTTTCAGGTTACGAGTAATGATAGCCTCTGCTCCGCACGCTAGCGCAGCCTGCTCGACAACCGCATCTTCGTAGTCTTTCATATGGCTGGCGAGTGCTGCCGTAAAATGCTTAGCATGCAAGCCGACTACACTGCACCGCTTAAGCAGCCAGTCTACCTGACTCAGGACTTCATGATGCGATTGGCCGGCTCGTCCGAGCAGATACGCGAATGTCGTAATAGAATGAGCGCTCATGAAGAGACGCTCCGGATAGCCGACGTACGGCTCAAGCAAGTCTTCGGCACTCGCGCCACCAGGCCGGTTTAGTACCAAATCCAGAATTATATTAAGATCAATTAAGATATTTTTCGGCGTAGGCATCGCGAATCCCCTCTTTAGAATCGTCGATGTCGAGTCCAGCTAAGGAGCCGCGCATTTCACTAAAAGTAGGCACTCGTTGCGAACTACTGGCTTTGAGCTGACGCTGGTAAAGGTACTTGGAAAAAATATCAGACACTGAAGTGCCACGGCGCCTAGCTTCGCTGTGAGCAAATTTTACGAGGTCTTCGTCAATACTGAGTGTCAGTTTGGTTTTCATACGTACAGTATAGCAAATTGTACGTATGATTACAAGTGTTAGCTGATATCGACAATTTTGTACTTGGTGAGGCCGTCGGGAGTTTTGATTTCGACGGTTTCGCCTTCTTTTTTGCCCAGCAACGCTTGGCCGATTGGCGATTCGTCGCTGATTTTGCCGCTCAAAGGGTCGGCTTCTACGGTGCCAACGACCTGGAACTCCTTAGCCTTACCATCACCCTTGAGCTTTACGGTTGAGCCAAGCTGGACCTTGCTATCGCCTTTTGGCTTCTTGATGATTTCCACATTGGTTAAAATATTCTGAATTTCAGAGATTCGCGCTTCGTGGCGTTCTTGCTCGGCGCGAGCGGATTGGTATTCGGCGTTTTCGGACAGATCGCCCAGTTCGCGGGCCGAGCGAATGGCGTCAGCCAAGTCGCTTCGCTTGCTGATCAAATTTTCGAGCTCGGCCTTGAGCTCATCAACACCGGCTTGGGTTAGTCTAAATAATTTCTTCATGGTTGTCGCTCCTTATCTGTCACAGTTGATCAATAGCTTTTGGTATCGGTCGCCCAGTTGGCTTTCATTATAGAACGCTTATGCCTGAACGCCTAGTCTTTTATGCAGTTCGTCTTGGCTCAGCTGTTCGGCTTGTTCGGCGGTGCGGGCTTTGAACTCGAATGTGTTCGCCGCTACGGTTTTGTCGCTAATCACGACGCGATATGGTACCCCCAGCAGATCGGCATCGGCAAATTTCTCGCCGGGGCGCATATCTCGGTCGTCATATAATACTTGAACGCCATTTGAAGTCAAGTGTTCATAGAGTTCATCGGCCTGCTTGATGACCTCGGGACTATCGCCGATTCGCACTAAGTACACCTGAGCTGGCGCAACATTCACGGGCCACACCAGACCTTTATCATCGGCAAAATGCTCGGCGATTAGGCCCATCAGGCGGCTGGGGCCAATGCCATAGGAGCCCATGTAGACGGTTTTTTTGGTGCCGTCTTCGGCCGTATAGGCTAGATCGAGGGCCTTGGAGTATTTTTCGCCCAGCGTGAAGATGTTGCCGACTTCCACCGCCGTTTTTTCGACGAGTTCGTCTTTGTTGAGGCCGAGCTCGGCGAGCACTTCATCGGTATACACTTCCTGATTGACGGCCAGGCGCTTGCCTTCGTGCACGTAGATGGTGTCTTCGCCGACCGGGCTGATGGTTTGGAATTCGTGGCTGTACTTGCTAAAACTGCCGCCGCTAGCGAAGGTTTTGTAGGTGATGTCGCCGAGCCCGAGGCGCTCAAACACTTTGGCGTAGGCTTGCGCCGCCGTTTCGTAGAACTTGTCGTGCGCTTCTTTGTCGAGACTGAACGAGTACATGTCTTTCATAAGGAACTCGCGGCCACGCATCAGCCCGCTTTTGGAGCGCAGCTCGTTGCGGAACTTGGTTTGGAACTGATACGGATAGGCTGGCAGGTCTTTGTAACTGCTAATGAAGCGTTTCATAATGTTGGTCAGCGGCTCCTCGTGGGTGGGCGCCAGGCCCAGCACGCTGCCGTTGGCCAGTTCAGTGCGGAACCAGACGTCTATGACATCGTCACTCCAGCGGCCGGAGGCCTCCCAAACATCTTTAGATTGGAGCGCCGTCATGCTCATTTCCTGACCGCCAATGGCGTTCATTTCTTCGCGGATGATCTGTTTAATGTTTTCGAGCACCGTGAGTCCCAGTGGCAAATAGGCGTAAACGCCGGCCATCTCTTTGTGTATAAAACCGGCCTGGATGAGCAGCTGCGCGTTGCGCGAAGTCTCGTCGGCAGGCACGTTTTTGCTGGTTTTTACAAAATACTGGGATAATTTCATCTTGTCATTTTACCTCTAATGGGAGTGCAGGACAAACAGAGCTACAAAAGCGATGCTATTTTTGATGGCGTGCAGGATGATACTGGCCCACAAACTGCCGGTTTTTTCGCGCAGGTAAATGAGGACGAGGCTGAGGACAAAGGTGTCGAGAGCCGCGATATACAGAGGTCCAGCTGCCCCACCCTCCGGCAAATGTGCGCTGGCAAACAGCGCGCTGGTAGCCAGCACCGCCCAGATTGTGGGCATGGCTTTTTTGAGGCTGCCGTACAGAAAGCCACGGACCATAATCTCTTCGGTGATCGGCGGCAGCACCGCGAGGCTAATATACGTGAGTATGAGCGGCCCTATTCCATGCACATCGTTAAAACCAATATCCTGGGACTGATCGACATTGAGACCCGATACCAGGCTGCTCACCACCCCCACGGTCAACAGATACAGCGCAATGTAAAACGGCACCGACCCAATGCCCCAACCCACGTCACTCCAACGCGGTTTTTTGAGGCCAATCGCCGCAAATGACACCTTGAATCGCCTTAAAAACAGATAGATGCCACCGATACTCGCCGATTCGGCCAGCAACACATAGAAAAATTGCCCGCTAATGGAGTTATTGAGCCAGTCAATCGACTGCTGGT